>CAJCIP010000058.1 GCA_903970445.1 Verrucomicrobia bacterium Tous-C9LFEB
TGATGGAGAAGCACGGCTGGGCGCCTGAGCGCGCCGATGCCGCGCAGATCGAGTACCGCCGCTCCTGACGCTGCTGTAGAAGAAGCCGGGCTTCATGCTCGTGCCGTGGCCGACTCCCGAAGGCCGCGACGACCTCGACCAGTTCTGGCATCAGCACATTCTCGATACCCCAAAGTATGCCGCGGATTGCAATCGTCTTTTCGGCCGCATGATCCACCACAATCCGCACGTGGTTCGCGGCTCCGATCAGGAATCGTACGCCGTGCTAAAGACGCAACGTCTTTACGCGCGCACATTGGCTCGGCACCATACGGCCAGCGCGTCGATGGGGGTTCCTTGGCGGGTTGCGGCTCCTGCGCTGCCACCGATAGCGGCAGTACATGCGATAGCGGTCACTTGGGCGGCGGGCGCTGCGATAGTGGTCACAGCTGCGGTGGTCACGGGTGCGGACATGGATGTGGAGGCAGCTGCGGCGGCCACTAGCGTTGAGCTTCTGAACTTTCGCCCCCCGGGTCAGACAGCTTAGCCACGAAAAGTTTGGGCCGTCGCTCTTTGAAGGAGCAAGCAGTAGTACCGACGGATGGCCTGCACTCCGGCGCACTGCGCGGGAATGAGCCCACTCATGTCGCGGGTGAGCAAGCGCAATGAATGGGGCACCCGGCGACGTGGGGCACTCCGTCAAGGTAATAACGGATTACGTCATTTGGGGAACCATGATGACATGGCTGACTAATAGGCAGATTTACCGACAGGATTCCAGAATTACGTGTCTACTGTTAAGTAAAGAACAGCAGAGGTTGATCATGGCTCTACACGACGAAATTGAGAATGGTGCGCGAGAGATAGCCACTGACGGATATGCAATTTCCATAGGCGAAATAATAAACATTTATAAAGATGGCGAACTAGATTTGCACCCAGAATTTCAGCGGTTTTTCAGATGGAAGCAAGCACAAAAATCAAAGCTCATCGAATCAATACTCCTCGGCATCCCTCTGCCGTCCATCTTTGTCTTCCAAAGAACTGACGGGGTTTGGGATGTAATCGATGGACTACAAAGGCTAAGCACGATTTTGGAGTTCGCAGGCGAGCTCAAGGAAGAAGACGGCGCAAAGAAGCCGCAACTTCCCCTTACAAAAACGCGGTACCTGCCATCTCTCGAAGGTAAGTACTGGAATTCTCCGGATGCCACAAATTCTTTTGGTGACGCAGAGCGCCGGATGATTAAGAGAGCCAAGATTGACGTAAAAATCATCAAAAGTGATAGCAGTGAAACGAGTAAGTTTGAACTTTTCCAACGCTTGAACACGGGTGGCTCTATCGCTTCAGATCAAGAAGTTCGCAATTGCCTACTCATTATGAACAACAGAGAAATGTTCAAGTGGATCGAAGAACTCGCCCAAAATGCGGACTTTCAACTGTGCACTGCTCTTACATCTAGGCAGCTTGAGGAGCGTTACGATCTTGAACTGATACTAAGATTCATGATTTTGAAAGGATTGCGCGAGGATCAGCTCGCTTTCGAGGATGTTGGCGATTTTCTGACTGACCAAATGTTGAACATCGCGTCGCTGACTTCTCATTTCAGTCAGCGAAGCTCAAAGGAGGCCTTTGAGAATACTTTTCGGGCCTTGGTAGCGTCGGGCCTAGAAGATGATTCCTTCAGGAAATACGACGCAAACAAGGGTCGATTTCTCGGATCGTTTAGTATTTCGGGTTTTGAGGCCGTGGCAGTTGGTCTAGGTAGCCGTTTTGAGCAGTCAAACTCGCCTGTTAATGGGGAGAGGCTAATCGAAGCAATAAAACAGATATGGGGTACTCGAGAATTTACCGAGTATTCAGGGTCTGGGGTGCGAGCAAGCTCTCGCATTCCGCACATAGTGCCACTTGGGCGCAGAATCATCGCTAACTTATGACTCCTGTCCGAACACTGGTCGAGCTGGAAGACGCTTTACAGCTAGACGCTAGTTGGCGCCGTAAAGAACTGGCGAGCCTCTATCTATCCGCAATTGGTGGAAAGGGTGAAGCGCAGAGTCGAGCAATACGTAGCGGTATCGCACTCACATATGCACATTTAGAGGGTTTTGTACGGCAATCAGTACGAGTGTATCTCGCCTTTGTACGGGGGCGGAATCTGCGTTATGAGGAACTGGCACACTGTTTTCTATCTCTTAAAGTCTCTCGAATGGTAAGTCATGGCACGACAAAGGCGTCGTACTACCATGGTGCGGTTCGAATGCTGATCGAAGATGCGAAGGAGATCGCAATCTTGCCTGAGCCGGAAGTCATCAGCGCACATTCCAATCTGAGCTTTTCTCGCTTTGTCGAGATTCTCTACTGTGTGAACCTTGACGCGTCGAGGTTTTCACTTCGGGAGCACTTTTTTGACGACGTGATCTTAGCAAGACGGAACGCGATTGTTCATGGTGAGTTTAGAAAGCCAGTCCTATCGGACTACATCGAAATTCACAATGGCGTGCTGGATATCACAGACCGATTGGAGCAGATGATAGTGGACGCAGCCTCAAATGCGAAGTACAAACGTTGATGTTCCGCCCGCAGTACGCATGGCTCAATATTTGATTGCGCGCAGACATGGATTCCGTCGCATCTTTACAGGCCAGATCACTATTATCATTGCTCTTAGGTTTCATAATCAGTGACGCTAACCATGCGTTGTCCAGCCGCGCGAAGCAGTAGGTTGCATGCGTTCTCGATTTCTTCGGCACGCAAGCGGCCGGAGCGAATGAAGAAATACTTGGAATAGAGGAAAGTCCAGTCTTCCTCGTAGAACACTGCGAGGCCGTGGGGAGCCTTGACCATTAGCTTCTCGCGCTGGATACCGACGCCAGAACCTAACGTTGCGTTACCTCCCGCACCGATAACGAAATCAAACGCTACCGCCGGAATGCCCGAGACTTCGCCCTGCATGTAATGGTAAGTGCGTGCGCGGAAGAATATGCCTCGGATTTCGGGAGAGGGTGCGATCTGCTTACGAGGGTCTATCTGAAGGTCGTATTTAGCAGCGAGCGCTTTCCATCCAGCCCTGCGCTTTCGTTCGCGCAAGACTAGATAAGCTATAAGTCCGCCTACAAAGCAAGCGAGGAGGAAGATGGCCAACGTAGGGGGCATGGGGAAGTCTAACTAAGTTATATCCAGCATCGGAACTTGCTAGCTAACGAATGCCGCGTTACTACCGCAGCATCTTCACGGGCCGGATTACGATGCCGCCCGGCACGTCCACGCCGATGGAGCTTCGCTCCATGCCGTCTGCTGGAGCCACCATCAACTGATCCCACAGCCGCTCGATGTCGTCGGCGTCGAGGTGCAGCTTGTGTCGGAATAAGGGCCCGGTGTAAAGAAAGCTCCAATCACCTGCGCGCTTGAGGATGAGGCCTCGGGATGTAGCGGGTGCGCTGAGGACTGGCCGTTGCACGCCGACGCCTGATCCGCCGAAGTTTCCTCGCCCGAAACCGATGCGGTAGTCGAATGCCACCAAGGGCACGCCGTGGATGCGGCCCTGCATGTACCTGGTGTACGAGGCGGCAAAGAAGCGTGATGGCTCGCTACTTAGGCGGGGTTCTGCTTAGTTATGCCGCCTTCGTCTGCACTGTCCATCCCTGAATGGCGTCCACTTTCGCGATGACGCGTTGATCCGGCCCAACATGCGATGTCCACATCTGCTTCGCGACACGCTCCATCAATTCCGGCTGCTTGAAAGCCTCAATCACGCTCAAGCTCATCACCATCAGACGCACCAGCTTGTCGTTCGAAGGCGTGAGCCGCGCCCCGTTTTCGAGTCGACAGTACTGCTCACTAGTAATTCCAAGCAGTTCGGCAAAGTCTTTCGAAGACTTGCCCACACGCTTCCGCAGAAATCGTAGCTCTTGACCGGTAAGCGGCGCTTCCTTAGACAGCAGCGTGACCGCAATCCAAGTCAGCAAATCCGGGAGACGCGGAATAGCCGCCCTTTGCTCCTGCGTTTCTCGGTCCACTTCATACTCGACCCCAACCAGGTACACGTTCGTCAATCCCGACCCCACGAAGTGGTACGGTTTCCGCATTGTCGAGGTTTTTGCTTCGATCTTTCGGATGTTTCGCGCCTTCGCTTTCTCTGCGGTGCCCATACATTTCCTCAATACTTCGTAATCACCAGAATCTGAAGCTGCTCGTCTTTGACCGCGATGATCAGCGTCAGTTCGTCATCGTCGAGGTCTTCACCTTCCAGCTTGTACGTCCAGTTCCGGTGCTCGTCGCTCCACTTCGGCTTGCCCGCCAGCTTCCATTCACTACGCAGCATGTGCTGGATGTCGTCCATGCTCACGTTCCGATAGCTGCGATCTTTCTTCGAGTGCCACGATTCCTGAACGGTGCCATAAAGAACGATCTGCTGCACCCGAACGCGCAAATTGTCTTCGCTAAGCGCCTCAGGTCGCTGCGCCGAACTTGCGTTTATATCAATTTTAGACTTTGACCCAGGGAATTGGGCAACACCCTTTTTGGGGAAAGGCATAATTCTGTCGGGTTTTTGACCCAAGACGCGCACCCTCAACAGCTACGGAATCGGCCAAGTCTATCAACTAGTGCTATTCCTGTGCATCCTTACAGGCCGGATGACGATGCCTCCTGGCACATCCTCTCCGAATGAGGCTCGTTCTATGCCGTCTGCTGGGGCGACCAGCAACTGGTCCCATAAGCGCTCGATGTCGTTGGCGTCGAGGCGGTGGGTTTTGACAAAGAAAGGCCACGAGTAGAGGAACGTCCAACCATCGACACGCGCGGGAGCCAGTTTGCGGGAGATAGCGGCGGCATCGCGAACGTTGCGTTGCACGCCGACGCCGCTTCCAGATTGTCTGCCGCGCCCGAAGCCGATGTTGTAATCAAACGCGACCACCGCAAGGCCACGAATGCGGCCTTGCATGTAGCGCTTGTAGGTCGCCGAGAAGATCCAACCGCGGATGCCGGGGTCGGGCGCTATGGGTCTCGATGGATTGATCTCTAGGTTGTATTTTTCGGCGAGCGCGAGCAGGCCCTCGCGTCGCTTCTTCTCGATAAGAAGCCACCACAGCAATAGCGGCAGGCCGATCACAATCACGACGAGGAGGAATGGAGCCACGGATCACCATCTTGTCCGGCCAGTGCTAGATGACTCGCCTCGTGGCTAGCTCAGGTCTTCCGTAGTATCGCCCTTGGCTATGCCGATGATGGAGAGCTGGTTCGCCTGCGTGCGCTCTGCCACGCCGGTGAGCTCGATCCAGCGGATGGTGCCGTCGCCGCCGAGGATTTCGCCGGACCACTCCAGGTGGTCACCCTCCTCCTCGATGGAGGCCGTCGCTTCGGAGAAGCGATCGCGCTCCGCGGGTTGGACGATCTTCTCGGCGAGCATCTCTACCGAGAGCGGACCCTGCGTGCGGGGACGGCCAAACAGCTTGTACATCTGATCGTTCTCCCACGTGAAGCGGCCGGTGTCCAGCACCCACGTGAACGTGCCGAAGTTGCCTGCGTCGAGTGCGAGGTTGAGGCGAGAGGAGGCCTTGTTGAGGATGTCCGTTGTCGCCTCGTGTAGCGCGTTCAGCCGCCGCTGCTCCAGCAACGCCGTCGCCTGGCGGGCGAGCGCTTCGAGGGCCCTGAGTTGCGGCTCGGTGAGCTCCCGCGGTTTCTGGTCGATGACGCAGACCGTGCCCAGCACGTGGCCCTTCGGATCGATGATAGGGGCACCCGCGTAGAAGCGCACCTGATGTTCGCCCGTGACGAGCGGATTCTCGTAGAAGCGAGAATCTTTGGTGGCGTCCGGCACGACCATCGTTTTCGCGTTCCCGAGTGTATGCGCGCAGAAGCTCATTTCGCGTGACGTTTCGACGATATCCAGATTGCGTGCCGCTTTGAAGAACTGGCGGTCCCGGCCGACGAGCGAGACGAGCGAGACGGGAGCGTCGCAGATGTAGGCGGCCAGCTCCGCGAGATCGTCGAATACCTGCTCGTGTTCCGTGTCCAGTACCTTGTACGCATCGAGCGCGGCGAGGCGTTGGTCCTCGGCATGCGGCGTGAGTGTCGTGCGCTCTGTCATAGGTTTGATGTTTCGTTCTTCCGGTTAGCAGATTCTACCCGTGTTCCAGGATTTGCGTTTGATGAAGCGGCGCGAGCTTCCGCGGTACATCCCGAAGCGCCAAGAGCTTCTCTTACAAGAAACAGAAACGAGGAACGCATGTCCAAGCACGAGACGGTAGAGCATGAGCAGAAGTCGAAGGAACACCAGCCGCACGCACCGCATGAGGAACCGACGAAAAGCCCGCACGATCCCAAAGAGATCAACCCGAAACTAGCTTCGGATATCGCGTACTGGTCGAAAGAGTTCGGCGTCACAGGCGAGAAGCTGCACGAAGCGATCCGCGCCCACGGCACGCACGTTGACAAGGTGCGTGCGGCGTTGCACTCGCACAAGACTGCCTAGATCACGATAAAGAGTCCGGTAGCTTTCGCCAGCAGGGTTCCTGCTCCATCGTGGAGCTCTGCAGTGTGAAAAAGCTTGCGGCCTTCACGACGCAGATGCGTTCCTGTAAGTTGAAGCGGGACATTTAACGGCGCGGGCCGCAGGTAGTCCACTTCCATATGCCGCGTCATCGCGCGAACGCCGAGTGGATGGTTGAGCTTGCTCATTGCCTCGTCCATGAGCGTGGCAATGATGCCGCCATGCAGATAGCCGGGGTGGCCTTCGAAGTTGCGGCCCAGGTTGACGGTTGATGTGGCGCGCAAACCGTACGCATTGTCCGCGTGTCCGAGCGTGCTGTGTGTGGCAAACACCAGGTGGAGACCCTGCGGGTTGGTCGTGCCGCATCCGAAGCAATGGTTAGGTGAAGCCAAGTTTTGAACCTATTTCAAGCTGAAGATTTGTGGCGCTGTTGGAAGCAGGCAGATCCTCCGCCTTCGGCGAAGGATGACGATACGAGAGGTTCTAGCGCTTGTTTACGGCGTCGTCCAGGTCGTCGATCTTCTCGACTACTGTGTTGAGCTTGCGGGCGAGCGCTTGAATTTCGGCTTCGGCGCGGCGGTTCACTTCGAAGTCCAACTCGCTGCGCACGCGATCCTTCAGATCCTGCCGGTTCTGGCTCATCATGATCACCGGCGCTTGAATCGCCGCGAGCATCGACAGGAACAGGTTTAGGAGGATGAACGGGTAAGGGTCCCAAGCGCGGCCCTTGAGGAAGATGTTGATCAACGTGTAGACAATCAGCGTTACAGCAAAGGTGATGATGAACGACCAGGAACCGCCAAACGATGCGACCTTGTCGGCGATGCGCTGGCCGAATGTTTCCTGGTCATCAATTACCTGATTCGGATTCTTGCTTGCACGCCCGCGCACCAGCGCCTGCGTGGAATGAATCTCCCGCGCCAGCACCGTGAGCATGTCCATGCCCGCCATCGGCTTGCGTGTTAGCAGCACCGAGATGTCATGTTGGTCGACCTCCAGGCAAACGGTCTTCTCTAACGCCACCGCCGTCGTTTGGTGGGTCGTCGTCTCCAGCATGGAAGCAAAGCCGAAGAAGTCTCCATGGCGCGGCTCGGAGAACACAACGTCCTGGCCGTCTTCATCGATGAGCGTAAGTCGCACGCTGCCGTCCATGACGACGAAGGCGCGCGTGCTCGGTTCCCCGGCCTTGTAGATACGCTGACGCGCCTGAAACTCACGCATTTCGACTTGTGAGGCAAGCACAGAGAGCTCGTCGTCATCAAGCAACGAGAAGAGCGGGACGTGGCGGAGTTCGAGTGGGTCGCAGGGCATAGGAAACCTAGTGGCGAGTGGCTAGTGATTCGTGACGGTATTGCTCGCACGACATTGTAGCCTTGCGCTGTCACGAATGTGTTGCAGCCGATTCTCGCTTGATTCGTAAATGTACGGAAGCCTTCTACAGTCAAGCAAGCTTGAGTTAGATCCTTAGCCTCGCCATCGCCACGAACCGCTCGTCATTCGCTTCTCTGATTGCTGACAACTTCTTTCCCCCCGGAAGCAGCAATCACGTATACCGGGCCGGAGACGAGTGGCAGTGTACGTGGCTCGTCGGATGTCGATTGCCAGAGAAAGATGCGCTGTGGGCTGGCCCACTTTTTGGCGAAGGACTGTGGGGTCTCGAAGATTTTTGGCGCGTCCGGAAAGAAGCTGCCGTACCAGAGGTTGGAGCTGCGACCATCGAGGATGTGGATGTCATCGCGCTGCAGATAGAAGCCGAGCGTGGAGCCTGCTTCGTATTCGCCATGAATGACGATGAGGTCGTCTGGGTGGACCTGCGGCTTGATCGCGTCGGCGAGTTGTGCGGAGCTGAGTACCGGAGCGAAGGTTCGCAGCGCGAGGAACGCAGCGAGAAGGAAGCAGAATGTTCCGGCGGCAAGAGCGAGGTTGGCGGCGTGCGGGTGGGCGCGTTTGCGCAGGAGGAGTGCGGCAAGCGGGCCTGCGAAGAGACCGAGCGCGGAGAGTGCTAGCGGCAACCGGAACAGGCCGAGGGCGCGTGCGTTGAGGTCGAGGAAATGGCCCATGCTGAGCGCGTAGTCCTGCGGGTTTTGGGTGAGAAGGCTCGCCAAATCGGTGTTCGGTGCGGGTGCTTGCGTGTGGAGTAGAAGCCAGAGGGCTGCTACGGCGTAAAGAGTGCCAAGAGCGACGAGGATTGTGGTTGAAACGGATGCGCTGTCGTGCAGCCACGAGCGGTGGGCAGGGCCTTCGACTGCGTCTCGCGGTGAGGCTGCGAGACTCCGCTCAGGATGACGGGCGGAAGAGGTGTGGGCGAGCCAACCGGCGATGAGTATTGCGAGCGCGGGGAGTGCGGGAAGGACGTAGTACTCCTGGCGTGTGGAGAGAGAGAAGAAGAGCAGGACAAAGGCGACACAGATAAAGAGGAGAAATCCTCCCACCATCGGCCCGTGGACGTGAAGGTCCGTACGCATTCGGCTGGGACGGATACGTAGCCAGATCATCTGGAAGGTGTTTCGAAAAAGAGCCCATGTGATCTGAAACGCAAACGCAGACCATGGCATGATCCAGACGAGACATAGACCCCAGAAGAGCCAGAGTGGCGAGGTGTCGTAGTCATGGGGAACACGAAGGTTGAGGTAGCGCAGCAGGTGCTCGTTCATGAAGTAAAACCAGAACCAGCCGCGCACGTTGCCGTCGGTGGGTAGTGGAATCTGCCAATGGCCGTTCACGAAATGGAAGGCTGCGGGATGGCCCTGGGTGGGATTGTGCAGGCCCGCGAGGATGTGCCAAGGTGCGGCGATGATGAGGAAAAGGATTGTCGCGCTGAGTGGATGGAGAGTGCGGAGGCGCTGTCTTGTCTGGGTGAAGCCTTCGGTGAGCAGGAGGTAGATTGTGACGATGGCGAGTGGGAAGACAAGGCCGATGAGGCCTTTGGTGAGGACGTTGAGTGCGCAGGCTGTGGCGAAGAGGAAGGACCATCGGCGCGTGTAGATCCTGCGAAGCAATGCGGGGGTCTCTCCACTCCGCGCTTCGCGCTCCGGTCGAGATGACAAGTGTGGTGGTGGGGGCGAGAGCTCTTCGAGCTCGGGCATCCTGCAAAGAAATACAGGGGTCTCTCCACTCCGCGCTGCGCGCTCCGGTCGAGATGACAAGTGGGGTGGTGGGGGCGAGAGCTCTTCGAGTTCGTGCATCCTGCGAAGCAATGCGGGGGTTTCTCCTCTCCGCGCTTCGCGCTCCGGTCGAGATGACAAGTGTGATGGGGGCGAGAGCTCTTCGAGTTCGTGCATCCTGCGGAGAAATGCGGGGGTCTCTCCGCTGCGGTGAGCTTCGCTCACCCCCGGTCGAGATGACAGGTTCTGAGGGTGAGCGCTAGTGGTGGATGTGGAAGGTTCGCCGAGGGTTTCGTGACTGCGCCAGCTCGGGGTTTCGTTGCTGCGCCAGAAGGCGTAGAGCGCGAGCGTGAGCCAGAGGCAGACCATAGCGTCGGGGATGAGGATGCGCGTGAAGATGAAGATGCCAAAGCTCGAGAGGATGATGAGTGCGGCGTAGAGGCCGGCACGGGCTGACTGGAAGAGCCTGCGTGCAAATGTTTCGCAGAGCAGTGCGAGTGCAAGCACGGTGAAGGCGAGCGGGAGGCGTGCTGCGGCGGCGAGTGCGCGAGGCGTAGTGGCGCCGAAACGTTGCGAGGCACGCATGCAGGCGGCCATCGACCAGTAAAACAGCGGGGCTTTTTCGAGATAACGGATGCCATTCGCGTGCAGCGTTACGTAGTCGTGGCGGAGAAGCATCTCTCGCGCGACCTCGGCGTGGACTGAGTCGGCGTCGTCGAAGAGCGCGGGGGTGAAGAGTGTGACGCTTGCGTAGAAACAGAACCATAGCAGCAGCACGGTGAGTAGCGTGGATCGTGGCCTGCTGGGGATGGGGCGCATCGCTCTCAAGTTTAGCTAGAGATAGACAGTAGACAGCGAGACAGGGAGACAGAAGCCAAAGCTGTCGTCACGATAGACTTGAGCGCGATGGGCGTTACTCGCAAGATGAAGCCGATTGCCGCGGGGCGCGCGCCGGAGCTGGTGCAGATGGATGCTGCGGCAAAACCGGGGCCGCCGGCGGAGATGATCTTCGGTGACTGGTATCCGGCGTTGCGTGCGGACGGCTTGAAGCGCGGCGATACGGCGACGACAACGCTGCTTGGCTTTGCGATGCTGCTGGGGCGGAAGGCGGATGGCGCGTTGTTCGCGATGCGCGATCTTTGTCCGCATCGCGGCATTCCGCTGTCGGCTGGGTGGTTCGATGGCGAGACGGTAATGTGCAAATACCATGGCTGGCGATTCGAGCCGTGCAGCGGGCGATGCGAGGAGATTCCTTCGCTGACCTCGCATGATCATCTGGAGCCGACGAAAATTTACGCCAACTCGTTTCCCGTGCGAGAGGCAGACGGGTATGCGTGGGTGTATGTGCCGCCCGTGGGTGCGGGGCGTGTGATGAATGAGAGCGCGTTGCCGGTTGTGCCAGAGCTGCCGAAGTTTACGGAGCGCTACCGCACGGCGCATCTGCAGGCCGAATTGCCGTGTAATGTCGACCACGGCATCATCGGATTGATGGACCCTGCGCATGGGCCGTTTGTGCATCAGGCGTGGTGGTGGCGCAGCGCGGGGAGCATCCATGAGAAGACGAAAAAGTTTGAGCCTATAGATGACAATGAGCACGGCGGGTTTGGCGCCGGATTCCGGATGTCGCCTCATGCGCCATCAAGCAACTCTGCGCCTTACAAGTTGCTGGGCAAGCCGGTGACGACGATTGACTTTGTGCTGCCGAACCGCCGCTACGAAACGATCGTCGCGGAGAAGAATGGGCGCAAGCTGTGGTTTGCTTCGCTGACGACGGTTACACCGGTGACAGCGTCGACCTGCCGTATCGATGTGCTGGGAGCCTGGAACATCGGGTACTGGGTGCCAGGTGTCCCGTCGCTGGTGCGCTACTTCGGCGCCAAGTTCGTCGGACAGGATCAGCAGACGATAGTGGAACAGGCGCGTGGGTTGCGGTCGAATCCTGGGCTGATGCTGATTGATGATGCCGACAAGCCCGCCAAGTGGTACTTCGCGCTGAAGCAGCGGCGATTGACGGGCAAGGGTGAACATCCGCTCAGTGAGCCGGTGGAGCTGCATTGGCGGAGTTGAACAAGCGAGTGGTTAGCGACTAGTGGTGAGTGGTTAGTGGCGAGTGGTTGATGAGTACTGGCTGCACGCTCAAGCGAATGCGGGCCTTCCGCATGTTTCGTTCGATGAACGAAAGCAGATCCCTTCTCCTTCGAATTCGCTCAGGGTACGGAATGACAAGGAATAGGGTTTTGTTGAGCAGGAGCTTATAACGAGCGGCCTTGAGCTTGGCGCAGTCTCCTCGCGCTTCGAGCGGCGTAATGGTACGGGCGTGTTACGAAAAGAGCGCGATGAGTACCCCAAAGGTGGCAGATATCGTCGATAGAATCACGCTTGATAGCTATTTACATCAGGAGTGGTTTCATGCGTTTTGCCGGTCGTGTCTTGTCTTCGCGCGTAGTGCGCACTGCCTTGCTAGCCATGCTGGCTGCTGCTTCCGCGGCGGATGCACAGGCGCAGCAATTGGTGACCGACGCGCCGGCAGCGAAGCCTGGTGGCACGGCGTACGTCGGTAAGTACACTGCGGATTACGTCGTGAGTGACGGACCGGCGTTTCACTTCACGGCGCCGGTGACGATCACGTCGATTGGGTATGATCCGGGGCCAGGTGGAGCAAGGGAGTTGGCGGTTCGCACCCTGTCTGGTTGCCCGTGTAACCAAGTGATCGCGGCAGGCACCATCTGCGCAATTCAAACGGAGATAGCGTCGCAATATCCAGGGATGCGCTATGGCACGCTGCGCATCACGACGACGGGCGGTGTGTTCACGGAGCCGGTCGCGTTTCTGTCCGTAGGCGCGCAGGTTGCGGTAACGCCGGGAAGGCTGTCGATTCCGCAGGGTGTTGCGGGACTCGCAGGCAATGCGTTGGCAGTGGATGCGCTGGGAAACATCTACCTGTCGAACAGCGATGCGGCGATTCGGAAGATCGACGCGGCGACGGGCGCAGTAACGATTGTCGCGGGTGTCGAGGGGATTTCCAATCGCGATGGCGATGGAGGACCGGCAAACGCAGCCCACATTGGTTATCCCGTCGATGTGGCGGCGAGCCCGGCAGGTGATGTCTATCTGGTGTCGACGGCACCACTGGCGAATGATGCGGTGCGCAAGGTGGATGGCGGGACAGGGATCATCTCAACGGTTGCCGGATTCGGGACGGGGCGTGTGCCGGCACCAGGGAACTCCGGCGAAAACGGCACCGACGGCGCGGTGGTGGTGGACGACCAGGGAAGCATTTACGCGTCCGTGACGCACAATAATGCGCTGATGGTGACCGCCGGCAATGGAGGCGCGCCCGTGTATCTGATTGGCAGCGCGCAGGACGGCTCGAAGGGGTGCAATGTGGGAGCGGGTGGAAGCGCGCTCTTTGCGCCGACAACATTGGCGGTCAGCGGTGGCTATGTGTACTTCTTCAGCTCGGCGGCGATCTACAAAGTCAGCACGGATACGAGCGCTTGCCACGCGCCGGTGCTGGTAGCCGGTACAGGTGTTTCCGGAAACAGCGGTGACAGCGGACTCGCGATAAAGGCTGCGTTCGGATTTGTGAGCGGCATTGCTGCAGATGCCGCGGGCGACGTCTATCTGGCCGACGCGACGAATCAAACGGTGCGCGTGGTGAGCGCCACGACAGGAATTATTTCAACAGTCGCAGGCGCTGGAAGTAGGCTGCCGGGCGTGACGGTGGGTGCGAGCTGGTCCTCGCTGGCGATCGATGTGCGTGGAAATCTGTATGTGCTGAGCGCCGCTGGAACGGTGCAGAAGATCGATGTCACGCAGGGCGCGCTGAGCTTTGCGGATACAGCAATCGGACAAATGAGCAGCGACAGTCCGAAAGGCGTGGTGTTTACGAACGTCGGCAATGACACGCTTCCGGCGGCAGCCTCAACGCCTGCTGTGCCGGCCGGCGATTTCATTCTCGATGATGCAACGACGACGTGCGGACGAGGCGCATCGACGACGCTCGAGGCTGGCGGAAGCTGCGTCGCGGATGCGAACTTCGCACCGGCGGAGATGGAAGCGCTGTTGCAAGGAAGTCTTAGCCTGGGTGGAGCGAACGTGGTCTTGAGCGGCAGCTCGAGCGCTCCTCCGGATTCGCTGGCGGTAGACATCTCTCCCGGCAGCATCGACTTCGGCAACGTGGCGCAAGGACAGACCAGCGGCACGTGGACGGTAAGAATTGGGAACCCGGGCGGCTCTCCCTTAAACCTCTCGAGCATGGTGCTGAGCGATACCGGGAATTTTGTTCTGGGCGGTAACTGCGGTACGAGCGTCGCGGCCTATAGCTTCTGCAAGTTAACGGTGATGTTCAAGCCGCAGATGGCAGGAAGCATCCATGCCGCCATCATGCTGACCGACAACGCGGTCCCAGCCACGCAGACCATCACGCTGACCGGCTATGCAACACAGGCTGCTTACTCGGTGACTGTGAACCCGAATGAGCTGACGATGACACAAGGACAAACCGGCACAGCATCGTTTGTGTTTGCGCCGACAGGAGGCTTTACGGGTGCTGTGAGCTTTGGATGCGCGGGGCTGCCGGCCGAAGCAACGTGCAGCTTCGCTCCGGCGACGTTGACGGCGGACGGCTCTGATAAGCAGCAGAAGTCGATGCTGACGGTAACCACGCGCGGTGCCTCGAATCCTGTCGCGCAGAACATGGTAAGCGGACGAGGGTTTGCGCTTGCGTCGCTCGTTGGCTGCAACGGCATGCTGCTGATGTGGCTGAAGCTGCGGCGCAAGGGAGCGCTGTCCTTCAAGCTGATGGGACTGCTCCTGTTGCTGTCGATGGGTATGGCCGGAGCAACGGGCTGTGGCTCGGGTGGCTCCCCTGTATCGCCTGCTCGTTTTACCCCTCTGGGCTCCACGATGGTTCGTGTGGTGGCGACGAATATGGCTGACGCAAGTACGCAGACGGCGACGTTCATGCTGACAGTGAAGTGAAGTGAAGAGACAGTGACCAGTGACTCGCGACTCTTGATGAATAACCAGCGATTCGTCTCTGAAAGGCAGTCGCGCGGCGTGAAAGAATTGCGACCATGGCAAGTGCCGTAAGCAGCGGTTTTGTGTGCCACATCTGTGGCGAGCGTCATGTGCTTCCGCTCTCCTATAGCGTGAATGGTCCGGAAGCCGTGATGGCAATTCCGCCCGAGGAGTTCGAGTCACGATTGACGATCACGCGCGATCAGTGCGTGGTGGACGGCAAAGACTTCTATCTACGCGGCCGAATTCCGATCCCGATTCACGGCATGGATGAGCCCTTCATCTGGGGTGTGTGGGCGGAAGTGTCACCGAAGAACTTTCTTCACACCGCAGAGCTTTGGAACACTGAAGGACGTGAGCAGGGACCCCCGTTCACCGGCTATCTCAACAACCAGCTTCCAATCTACGGGGATACGTTGAATCTTGAAGTCGGTATCCAGACGCAACCGGTGGGCCGACGTCCGTCGTTTTTCGTCAAGGATGCAGAGCACCTGATCGCCCGTGAGCAGCGCGATGGCATCTCGCTCGCACGCATCGAACAAATCGCCGAGTTTATGTACCATCCGGCTGCTTCTTGAAGCAGAAGGCGGGCGGGCTCAGAGCTAATGGCCTTACGTCTCCAAGCCAAACTCATCTCGGATCGAATCATGCTCTCGGCGCAGACTGGTCATGAGTTCGGCAAAGTGTGAGTCGCCACGAAGAAGGCGAAGGTACGGGTCAGCCTCAAACAGCCGGAAATTCGGCAGTCCCATGGCGGCGCATCGTTCGAGCTGTGCGATGGCTTTCTCCGGCCGGTCGCAGAGGGCGTAAGCGGCAGCGCAGGAGTGCCAGGTGTGATGAGTGTGCGTCAGGCTGCTCTCGCTTTTCGCGGCGTCATCGGCGAGAGACTCTGCGCGTTTTCGGTCACCATCTATGCCGGCAAGCACTGCTTCGATACCCAGGGTGGAGGATTCATTGGGGTACATGCGGCGCGTTTTCTCTATCGCCGTGCGGGCTTCAGAAATGCGTCCGGCATATAAGTCCGCAACAGGCGCCATGATCTGCATGAGAATGCCATTCGGCTCCAGAGCAAGCGAGCGAGCATATAAATCGACACTCAGTTCAGGCTGCCCGCGTTGCAAGGCGATGGCGGCGCGGTGCAAGAAGCCCAGCACAGGACTCGTCAGCTGCAGCTCGAGCGCATCTTTTTCAGAGTCGTCCAGGAAGCCGAGATGCCAGAGGATTGCAGAACGCTGATGACGCGCTGTCGGCCTCGTTGGGTCGATTTTCAGAGCCGCGTTCAAGGCGCGCAATGCCGCACGATTTTGGAAAGATCGAGAAGGCGACCACGCAATAACGCTACGGGCACAGAGCGCCGTGCACTGCACCGGGTCCAGTTCAAGCGTGCGAGCAATCGCGCGTTCACCGAGGTCGAACCATTTCGGATCGGCATCGAGGTGGGCACCCATTTGCGAGTACGCCTGAGCAAGCAGTCCCCACGCGTCCGCAAACGTGGGATCCAATTCGGTAGCGCGGATCAACAACTCGATGGCCGAGGCCATCTCGAACTTGTCCACGTGCACCTGGCGATCAACCGCGCGGAGGTAGAGCTCGAAAGCCTCCGGCTGTTTCGTCGGCAGAGCACGTGCTTCGGTTTTCGCATGGCGATGAGGGAGAAATACAGCGCTGACGGTGTCGGTAAGGCGATCCTGAAGAGCGAAGAGGTCGCCGGAGTCGCCGTCCTGCTTCAACGAGGCGAGGGTTTGGCCGTCACTGGCCTGATGCACCTGCACCAGCACGCGGATTTTGCCGCCGGCTATTTGCACGGCGCCTTCGACGACGACATCGACGTTCAACTCCCGCGCGACCTGGTCCCAATCAACTTCGTCGGTGGTGTAGCGCATGACGCTGGAGATCGGACGCAGCAGCAGCTTGCCTGTAGCAGAAAGGCTGTGGACCAGCGCTTCCGCCAGAGACACAGACAGATATTGGTCGGTAGCGGGGCCGCGGATTTTCAACGGAACCACGGCAACTGACTGACGATGCAACGCAAGCTTCGGCGTATCGCGTTTGGCGATCGTGAAAAGCTTGAGTTCGGTGGCGAGTTCCGCAGCAGATTCGGGACGGCGGCCCGGATCCTTTGCGAGGCAGCGCATCACCAGGCGGACGAACTCGGGCTGAAGATCCGGTCGATGGACGTTAGGCGGCTCCGGTTCAGTTGTGGTGATTTCGTGGATGAGGCTAAGGGCGCTTGGTGCTTGAAACGGCTGCCGGCCTGTGGCGGCCTCATACAGCACGCAGCCCAGGGAGTAGATGTCGGAGCGAGCGTCAGCGTCTTCGCCGCGCACCTGCTCGGGCGACATGTACGCAAGTGTTCCGACAATCTGGCCGTCGCCCGTGAGCTGAGTGTCCAAGCCGCCTTGGGTCACCTTGGCAACGCCGAAGTCGAGCACTTTTGCCTCGCGTGCCTTGGTCACCATGATGTTGGCGGGCTTGATGTCGCGGTGAACGATACCTGCTGCGTGCGCCGCACCGAGCGCGAGCGCGACCTGAGAACCCAACCCGGCGAGCTGCTCCAGGCTCAATGCGTTTTCTGCAATCAACTCCTTGAGGGTTCGTCCATCGATGAACTCCATCACCAGGAAGTCTTTGTTTTCGTCTGTGCAGATGTCGTAGAGGACAACGATGTTGGGATGATTCAATGCCGAGGCTGCGCGTGCCTCGTTCAGGAAACGGCGGCTGAGCAAGGCATCGTCCATCGCTTCGCGCAGCAGCACCTTGATCGCGACGGTGCGCTGCAGCAAGGTATCTTTTGCCCGGTACACTTCGCCCATACCACCGGCACCAATAGGCCGGTCAATGACATAGCGTCCGAGGTAGGTCGTCGCTGGAACGAGCGAGGTGATGGTGTCAGCGAGATCCGATGGCGGCTGGTCCGTCATAGGCTTCCTCTACGCTGATATGGAGGAGTGTTCATCGAGCCGAGTATAGAACTTGATCGACTGTTTTCTGCGACTTATTCAGGCTCCGCTGCCCTGCCGCCTGTTTGCTGACGCACACGGAAGTGTTGCGGGATGCCTCGGCTCAGCATGGAGTTCGTTCGCTCCAGCGGCAAGCTTGCCAGCTGCGCCGGCTTTGCTAATGGTCGAAGCATTTACCGCGAGCGTATGCTCTCGTGCATGGATGTCAAGCTGCTATCTCATCGTTTCGAAAGGGCCGGCGCTGTGCCAACGAAGCGCCGCTTTGCTTCGCTCCTCCACCATTCGTTTGCCTTTACCTGTGTGCTCGGCATCGGTCTCGCGGGCGTTGCGGCACAGGCCGAGAAGCCGCGCGGCGTGCCGGTAAGCATGGCTGTTGCGTCGACACCAAGCGAACTGCACGAGACGGCAGAGCCGGGCTCAACGGACAAACTGATCAATGGCTACAAGCCCGCATGGTGGAAAGAAGCTGTGGTGTACCAGGTGTATCCGCGGTCGTTCAAGGATTCGAACGGCGACGGTATCGGCGACCTGAACGGCGTCACGCAGAAGCTCGACTACCTGCAGCAGCTTGGCGTAAACGTGATCTGGCTGGGACCGCACTATGACTCGCCGAACGCTGATAACGGCTACGACATTCGCGATTACGAGAAAGTAATGGCGGAATTTGGCACGATGGCCGACTTCGATCGCTTGCTTGCGGGCATCAAGCAACGACATATGCGGATGATCATCGACCTGGTGGTAAACCATACATCGGATGAGCACAAGTGGTTCGTTGCGTCGGAGAGTTCGACGACCAGCCCATACCGCGACTACTACATCTGGCGCGCAGGCAAGCCGAATCCGAGCGCGCCGAATGGCTTCGATCCTCCGAATAATTACAGAAGCTTCTTTTCCGGCTCTGCTTGGCAGTTCGATCAGAAAACACAGCAGTTCTACCTGCACCTGTTTGCAGTGAAACAGCCGGACCTGAACTGGGACAATCAAAAGGTTCGCCACAGTGTGTATGAGTTGCAGAAGTTCTGGTTGGACAAGGGCGTTGACGGCTTTCGCATGGACGTCATTCCGCTGATTTCCAAGCAGCCGGGGCTGCCTGACACGAAGCCTGGTGAGGATTATGTGCACACCTGGGCGAATGGGCCGCACCGCGACGAGTACCTGCAGGAAATGAATCGCACGGTGTTGTCGAAATACGACGACATGACGGTGGGCGAGGCGATTGGTATCTCATTGCAGGAGACGCCAAAGATTGTGAATGAAGACCGTCACGAACTGAATATGATTTTCAACTTCGACGCAATTCGCGTGAACCGCGGCGCGGGGTATCTCGAACAGAAGTACACGCTAATGGACCTGAAGAAGATTTACGACAGCCATGCTACGGCCCTCGGCAAAGGAGACTGGGACACTGTCTTTCTCTCGAACCACGACAATCCACGCGTGGTGTCGAACTTCGGTGATGACTCGCCGGAGTTTCGTGCATCTTCCGCGAAGCTGATCGAAACGATGCTGATGACGCTGCGCGGCACGCCGTATATCTACCAGGGTGATGAGCTTGGGATGACGAACTATCCATTCACCAAGTACTCGCAGTTCGACGACATCGAGGTGAAGAACGACTACAAGGCGCGTGTGGTCACGGGGCAAATCGACGAGAAGCTGTTCGTAGCTCAGGCGCACCGCTTTGGCAGGGACAACTCGCGTACGCCGATGCAGTGGGATACATCGGTGAACGGCGGCTTCACTTCTGGGCAGAAGCCGTGGCTCGCGGTGAATCCGAACTATAAGGAGATCAATGCAGCGCAGGAGTTGAGCGATCCTGCTTCTGTGTATCACTACACGCAGAAAGCGATTGCGCTGCATCATGCGCACAAGGCATTTGTATACGGCGACTACCAAGACATCAATCCGAACGATCCGCAGGTGTTTGCGTATCTCCGGGTGCTTGGGCCGGAGCGATTCATGGTCGTGTTGAACTTCAGCGGGAAAGCAGCGGAGTTCATGCCGCCGAACGGCATTCGTGTGAGCGCGCTGGTGTTGAACAACATGTCCGTGCCGAGTGGTGAAGGAAGCACGATGAAGCTGCGGCCGTGGGAGGCGCGGGTTTACAGGTACTAGCGGCACAGCAGGCTTACACTTGCATCAGCATTATTCAGGAGGCTTTCGATGGAAGGCTTGGACAGAATCACCCAGAACCCAGCGGTCATGCAAGGCAAAGCCTGCATTCGTGGCATGCGAGTAACGGTGGCGATGATTGTCCGGCAGGTAGGATCGGGCACAACAGTGGAGGAGATGCTTGAGGCCTTTCCTTATTTGCAACGAGAAGATATTCTGCAGGCCATCCAATACGCTGGCATGCTCGCGGAAGGACGCGAGGTGGAACTAGCAGAAGCATGAAGTTGCTGCTGGACATGAACATGTCGCCGATGTGGGTAGCTGCATTAGAAGATGCTGGTTACGCGGTTACACATTGGGCGGCGCTCGGTCCCGCCGATGCTCCGGACCACGTGCTTATGTCCTACGCACATGATCACGGAATGATCATCTTTACTCAAGATCTTGACTTCGGTATAGCCCTAGCAATATCTGGCGCAGACTCGCCGAGTGTGGTTCAGCTACGCGCAGCCGACGCGCTACCAAGCGCTGTTGGAAGACCGGTTGTAGATGGTTTACGTCAAACGCGTCGTGAATTATTGGAAGGTGCGCTTGTGACCATAGACGCGA
The DNA here is from genome assembly GCA_903970445.1 of Verrucomicrobia bacterium Tous-C9LFEB. Lineage (GTDB taxonomy): Bacteria > Acidobacteriota > Terriglobia > Terriglobales > Acidobacteriaceae > Granulicella. The sequence goes on from CAJCIP010000058.1 coordinate 20,280, forward strand.
GGCGCACACGGGTGCGAGTGCTTCCAATCCGACCGGCCTTCGAACGATAGTGCGTAGACATAATGAAAAGAATCTGTTCTCACTGCTGCGCTTCTGCAAGCGCCTGCTGTAGCAATTCAGCGCCGCCTTCGAGGACCTTGCCGTGGCCGGGAGCGATGCGGCGGATAGGTGTTTCTGCCGGAATCACGTTCAGCAGCCTCTCAATACTTTGGCGGGCGGTTGGACGATGCCACGTAGCGAAGTTGGGAAGCGGGAAGAACCATGGCGCCCATCCGCTGACGTGCGGTTTGCCGCCCATGGTGACGAGAGCGTCGCCAGCATAGAGTGTGCCGTCGCGCTCGTCCAGATAAGCGAAGTGTCCGGGCGTATGTCCGGGCGTGGCGATGCAGCGGAGAGAGCCGAACAATTCGCCTTCGCTGACCAGATGCGTTGCGGTCGTGGTCACACCGGGCAAGCCACCCTTGAGCGGGCATTGCGGTTCGCCGGGCTCGAGCGCCCGATCCTGCGCCGGCGGCCTGGGGAGCAGTGGAGATTCACGCCGGCTGATGGCAAGGTCGACCTCGCCAAGCAGCTGGGCAAGCTGATCGACGGAGCCGACGTGATCACTATGCGCGTGTGTCAGAAGAATGCGGCGAATTGGCGTAACCGCCTGGCGATTCAAGTCTTTCGCGGCGGCGACGATTGCTTCGCCGCCTTTCGGCAGGCCAGTGTCGATGAGGGTGAAGCTGTCGGTCTCGCGGACAAGATATGCGTTCACTAAGCCGAAGCGAGTGAGCTGCCAGGCGTGGGCGGAAATCTGAGTCGTGGTCACATCCGATTGGATGCCGACCACTTTCGCGCGGTGACGCCGGCGTCCAAGCCTAATTTTGTTTGAGGATTCTCTGAAAAGTGTTGGACAAGCAAAGGTGCCGAGCCAATACTGGACTATGACATCCACTCATCGCAATACGTTGGCGTCAATGTTTGCGTTAGTGTTTCTCGCTGCGGGCTGCTGCGCCCACACCTACGCGCAATCGTCCCTGCCGGAAACTGCGCCCGCAGCCACTCCAGCACAGGCTGCTGATTCCACGAAGAAAACAACACTTGCCGAGCCGCGCTACACCGACCCCTTGGAAGATCCCATCAAGGTACGGCGTGATGCAGGCACGAGCAACGCTATAGCTCCTGAGAGACCGACCCCGGTCCCTCCGCCGCCGGCATGCGCTGGCAAACACTGCACCGATCGTATGTCTGTGCCGCCGAAACCGAAACCACAAAGCTGAGGCTAAACCGTATTCTCTCCGGAAGCAGTTCTCAGGATGCCGAGGCAGGTTCTTCGACGATCAGATCGTCCACGGCAATTTCGAGCGCCTTCCCAAGTTTGCGAAATCCTTCGCGCCACTCACGTGTCCAGGCGCGGCTTTCCTTCTTGCGCAGCATGTCATTCCAGATGTTCTGAGCCTGCCACAGGTTAACCTCCATCGGAAGCGTCTGCAGGCTTTCAGCGATGGCGAGCGTTTCCTTCAGGACATGCGATGTTTGCGCCTCAGCAGCGGCTTCCAAACGCACCATCGCGCGTTTCATGCGGCGGTCGGCTGCGTAGGAAAGCACTGTGGCATCCAGCGTGACATTATCGACAGTTCCACGGCGCAGCAGTCGCGCGACTTCCGCCGCGTCGTAAGGCTCGGCCTCAAAGGCTCGGCGCAGGCCCGCGTTGATGGCAAAGCCGGCCGTAAGCGCCAGTGCCGGTGGCGCCGGCACGTTCGACTCAGAGAGGAAGTTCAGCAGAGTCGCATGCTCTTCATAGATCTGAATCAACGACGTTTCGACCTGAGAAATTGTCTGGTTCAGGATGCTTTGCAAAATGCGGTGCTGCTCGTCAGAGAACAGCGAAGTGAGTGAATAGAGAGTGCCGCCGAAGAAGGCATCGATGGAGCGGATGAGCTGCGGCAGGTCAGCCCGGCGTAATGCAGCGCGCGCGCCTTCGCCGAAAGAATCCCATGCTTCCTCATCCGCAGGCGTATAACGGCGCACTGCGGCGGAAAGATTTTGATCGCCAAGATGAAGTACGGCGAAGCATATCTCTTCTGTCTCTTCGGTTATCTGCGAACGCAGGGACGCGCGGCCAAGCGCGACACGTCCGCGGCCAGACGTCAGCAACTCGTACGAGTTTCGCTGGATGTCGAAGCAGAAGAGCTCGCCCGAATCCGGATAGCTGCGAAACATGGAGCTGATCGCGTAATGCGCGCCGACGTGTTCGAGATCGACGAGCGCGCCGGTCACATAACGGCGGTAGACGGATCGGCCATCACCTATATCGGGTACGTTCGACTTGGCGCGTTCCAGAGTTTTCAAAAAGTCTTCTTCGAGCGTCTCTCCCGGAAGGCCGAACAACTTGGCCGCAAGCTGCAGCACGCGCCCGGCATAGGCGATGATCTGTACGGTCTCGATGCCGGAGATTTCATCGAAGAACCAGCCGCAGCTCGTGTACATCAACTGTGAATGACGCTCGAGCTCAAGCAGCTCCAGCGCGGTCACACGTTCCTGTGGGCTGAACTCGTGCGTGGCATGTTCGGAGAAGAAACGTTCCGTCGATTCGGCACTGCGATCCAAGACGATATCGATGTAAGCGTCACGCGCCTTCCAAATGTCTTTGAAGAGACCGGCTCCAAGCTCCTCTGCGAGGGGTGCAGTGCGGTCGCGCAGCATGTCCAGCGCATCGCGCAGAGGCTTGCGCCACTCCTGGTTCCAGCCGGGTTTGCCGCCATTGCACCCGCAGTTTGAGCGCCATCGCTCCACGCCGTGAGAGCAGCTCCATGAGCTGTTGTCGACGACCTCGGCTTCCCATTTCGGCGGAAACTTCTCCAGGAACTCGCCGTAGTTGGTCACCGTAGCGAAGCCATTTGCTTCTATCCAATGCAGCGCATAACTCAGCGCCATTTCACCGTGCCGATGGTGGTGGCCATAGCTTTCGCCATCGGTAGCAACGTGCGAAAGCTGCGGCTCGTTGTTGTCTTCTTTGAAACGCGAAACAATGCGCTGGCCAAACATTTCGCCCGAGGTGAGCAGGCCTTCAAACGCGATCGCGCGCGAGGGCGGACCGTCATAGAAGAAGACGGCAATAGAACGGCCTTCCTCGAGCCGCACGAGGTAGGGATGGCTTGGATCGACCTGGGCGTCGGGAGTTTCCTTCCATGCCGCAGGCTCACGCGCGGCAACGTCCGTTGCGGCCTCCCCAGGCTTGCGAACGCGCGCGCACTGATGCGGAGCGAGGACCGTGAACTTGATGCCTTCCTGCGCCATGAGGTCGAGCACGGAGCGGGAGACAGCGGTTTCCGCCAGCCACATGCCTTCCGGCTTGCGATGAAAGCGGCACTCAAAATCCGCGATGCCCCAGCGAATCTGTGTGCGCGCATCACGCTCACTGGCGAGCGGCATGATGATGTGGTTGTAAACCTGCGCGAGTGCGGAGCCATGGCCGCCAAAGCGGGCGCTGCTGGCCTTATCCGCATCGAGGATCATGCGGTACGTGCGTGGGGCGAACTCTTCGAGCCACGACAGCAGGGTCGGCCCGAAGTTGAAGCTCATCCGCGCGTAGTTGTTCAGGATGCGCGTGATCAGGTTGTTCTTGTTCTTGATGCGCGAGGCCCCATTGGGCGCGTAACACTCTGACGTGATGCGCTCGTTCCAATCGTGATAAGGCGTTGCGGAGTCCTGAACCTCTACCGTCTCAAGCCACGGGTTTTCACGTGGCGGCTGGTAGAAGTGTCCATGCACGCAGACGTAACGGTTCGGAGCTGCGGGTTTGTAGGCGAGGCGCTTGCGAGATTGCGAACGGTAGTCAGACATCTCGTTTGTTATTGGACGTTAGTTTTTCCGTTGGAGCAACTGACGAAAGATGCAGTCAGCCATCAGCGATGCAAGGTCGAAGAAAGTCTCCTCGCCACCGGGGAAGGACATCGCGTAGGGTTATCGCCATGAGAGCAGCTGAGGAATTAGCCAAGCGCCAGCGCGAGAGCCCGCTGGGTCAGAGTGGTGATCGTGTGCACAGTCTCTTTCAATCATTGCCGCCGATGTCGGACGCGCAGTTCGAGAAAGTGCGAAGCTCTGCCAACCTCGCGGTCGGCGAAATGAATTTACGCCAGCCAAATGCGAAGACATTTCACTTCCCTGACGGTTCGCACCTCATTACGATCTTCAGCGGCTTGATCGATTTCTATTCTTTCGCATGCCAGATCCTTATGCAGGCTGGAACGTTTCACACGGAAAAGGGCGCTGAAGAAGGACGTTCCATCGAGGACCTGATCATCGATCTCAAGGAGCTTTTCCTCACCTGGACTCCGCAGGGAATACAGGAGAACCTGCCGTCCGGCGCAATCCTGTCTCCGCTCGATCCGGCCAGAATAGCGGACGCAAATATCCTGCTGAACGGAGCGTTGCGGTTCATTCTCTGCCATGAGCTCGGACACGTTCGGTTCTACGACCCAGCGCGGAACGAGGCAAACAGGCCAGCACTGACGGCAGAACAGGAGACGATCTCGGACACTACCGGGATGCAAGCGGCGCTGTTGAGCGACCCTGGATTGGGCGCGATTCGCATGAACTTGGCGGGTTGCGTCATGTCGCTGCGAATCCTTGCTGTCTTTGGCACGTTGGGGCACACGTTTACGGGTGATCATCCGGATCCGCTCAGCCGCGTCAACAACATCTTTGCCGCGCTGCGGCCGTTTTGTGAGTCGCAGGCGCAGTATTGGTGGGTATCTCCCATCGCATATGCATTTGACGAGTTGTTGGAAACGGCAGGTCAGCGTGCGACCGGCGGCCCGGATGTGTTGCCGATCCTTGCGGACCGCGCGTTCTCGCGGCTGGCCTCCGCCCTCGAAGAAGTGATGAAGGGTCGGCAGGAGAAAACGATCATTGTTCCGCTGATGGCGCGTGAGTTCGAGGAGGCGACCCCGGAGCAACTGAAAGAGATAGCTGAGTACGCGGCGGAGATCTTTGCCGCTAATGCGTTTGCAAGGCTGTATGCCGGACAAAAATGGGCAGAGAAGGGAGCGATCTTTCGCTCGCTGTATCATGAGTGGCCTGCAAGAGCAGTTGCGGCGTTCGACGAAGCATTCAAGGCGCGGAAGCCGGGAGCGTAAACAGATGGCCATTACAGGATGTCGCAACGATGCATTAACGGTTCTACTGAATAGCCTCGGTTATCAGCCCCTTGTGTTGCCGAAGACAGGGCTGAAGGCGCCCTACGTGTACAGCTACAAGGACACCAAGCTGGAACCCGTCGGACCCCTCAGCGACTTTCTTGCTTCTGGAACTGCTCAGCCCGAGCTCGAAGAAGGCGAAGTTCCTGAGATAGCTCGAAAAGAGACTGACAAGAAGAGCGGATCGGCGGTTGCTTCGTTCCTTGGCGACGCGCTGCAGGTCATTGGGATTACGTCGGCGCCGAAGTTCACCGGTTCTCTGTCCCATGGAACGGACTTTGTCTTCAGTTTCGATGACATCACGTCTGAAGGTCTGTCTTACTCGAAGGCGTCTCGTCTTTTGCGCAGCATCGATCAGGATTCATTGTCTGACCTGCCTCCCGGCGATCTACAGGCCGGCTATATCCACATCGCTTACGAGTTTCTTTATGCGGGCAGCCTGGGCATGCGTGCGGCTTCGGGGACATCCGCGGCATTCGATGCCAAAGCGTTACAGGTGCAAGCGCTTCTGGATGTGGGAGCGAGTGGACAGATAGAAGCAACTTCGGGTACGTCTTTGTCCTTCAAGCCGAAAACACCGCAGCGAGCTGCGTTTGCCTGCAAGATCGGTTGGCTCGAAAAGCATGGCAAAGAGCTAAAGCTGCACATCCACGAGGATGAGGGCGAGGGTTTTCTCGCCGATGAGGGCGGACCGAAGCCCTATCTGCTGGAGCGCGGTGTTGTTATCCGGGCTGAGGGAACCTAAAGAAGGTCGCAGCGGCAGCAGCGGTTTGCCGGGCGTGACGAAAAGGTGGTCTTATGCTCATGCGTCTTTAACCTATCTTTTCCGAGAGTGTCCGTTGACCTTCAAGTCCCGTCTTTCCTCCGCCTTTGTAAACGCGCGCGGTATCCCGTGTGTTCTTGCCGCTGTGATCTTGTCGCTGCAGCCTTCGTTGAGCGCGCAATCCGCGATGCCCGCGCCTGAGCTTACATCCGCGCAACAGCAGGAGATCGAATCGATCATCAAGGGCATGACGCTCGAGCAGAAGATCGATTACATCGGTGGCACCGGATTTGCGGCGAGAGCGGTGCCCTCGGTGCATCTGCCCGCATTTGAGATGTCGGATGGTCCCGTCGGCGTGCGCTCGAACTCCGGCTTCCCATCGACGACTTATGCCGGCGGTATCGGACTGGCCGCAACGTGGGACCGTGAGTTGGCGCAACTGACCGGTGCAGGCATCGGGCGCGACGCGCGGGCACGCGGCGTGCACTACATGCTCGGGCCGGGAACCAACATCTATAAGTCGCCGCGCAATGGCCGTAACTTCGAATATTTCGGCGAGGATCCTTTTCTTGCGAGCGAGATGGTGGTTGGCTATGTCACCGGCATGCAGCAGCAGGGTGTCAGCGCGACGGTAAAGCACTACATCGCTAACAATTCGGAATATCTGCGGCATGACTCCGATTCCGTAGTCGACGAGCGTGCGTTGCGCGAAATCTACATGCCTGCGTTCGAATCGGCAGTTCGCCGCGCCCATGTTGGCGCTGTGATGGATAGCTACAACCTCATCAATGGAGAGCACGCGACACAGAACAGCTTTCTGAACATTCAAGTGCTGCGTAAGGACTGGGGATTCAAGGGCACGCTGATGTCGGACTGGGATGCGACCTACGACGCGGTTGGCGCGGCCAATGGTGGGCTCGATATCGAGATGCCTACCGGCAAGTTTATGAACGCGAAGAACCTGCTCCCTGCGATCAAGGCGGGGAAGGTTTCGGAAGCGACCATCGACGAGAAGCTCAGGCACATCCTTTTCACGGCAGAGCAGTTCAACTGGCTCGGACACGAGCAGCGCGACTCTGCAATTTCGACGTTCGACAGCGAGAGCAATGCGACTGCGTTGCGCGGCGCACGCGAGGCTCCGGTGCTGTTGAAGAACGCCGGCAATCTGCTGCCTCTGAATAAAGCAGAGATCAAGACAGTGCTGGTGGTTGGACCGGATGCGTTTCCAGGTGCCGCGGTGGGTGGCGGCAGCGCTGGCGTTGTTCCGTTCCACAAGGTTAGCCTGCTGGAAGGCGTAGCGATGGTGGCGCCGGGTGTGAAGGTGCTCTATGACGCCGGGTTGCCGACGCTTGGTCAGCTTGCGAACGACACGAACTTCATGACTGCGGCGACCGGCGGCAAGCCCGGGCTCCTGCATGAGACGTTCGACAACAAGAACTTTGCCGGCCCAGCCAAGCAGAGCATTACACCTCATATCAGTAACGCAGGTGTGGGCTGGGACGCGATTTCAGACGACCTTGAAACCATCATGGCGTTGTTCTCCGCGCCACCGAAGGTTACGTCGCAGCGTTATACCGGCTACTACAACGCGGAAAGCGACGGCGATTACCTGATTGCGCTGGCCGGTGCCGGCGAAGGCAACGGTGATCGCGTCTACATTGACGGCAAATTGCTGATCGATGACTGGACCATGGTGCGCGCGTTTGAGCCGCACATGACGATGCCGCTATCTGCGGGGATGCATAAGGTCGTTGTGGAGTCCTGGCAAGGCGGACCGATCGGCGGTAAGCTGCGGTTCGGCATCATCGCGGAAGGCAAGGTGGTGAACGAGCGGGCAAAAACGCTCGCTGCGAAGGCGGATGTCGTGATCATCGGCGCGGGCTTCAGCGTGAGCAAGGATAATGACAGCGAATCCGAAGGCGGTGACCGCACCTTCGATCTTCCCTATGGGCAGGATGCACTGATTCGCGCGATGGCCACAGCGAATCCGAAGACGATTGTGACCGTCAACTCCGGCGGCAATGTTGACTCAACGACGTGGATGGATCAGGTGCCAGGCTTTATCGAGGGCTGGTACGGAGGACAGGAAGGCGGCCGTGGCATAGCTGAGATTCTGTTCGGCGACGTCAATCCCTCCGGCCATTTGCCCGCAACGTTTGAGCGCAAGGCAGAAGACAATCCCACGTTTGCGAACTACTACCCTGAAGGCGACAGCAAGCGTGTGCTCTATAAGGAAGGCATCTTCGTTGGCTACCGCGGATATGAGAAGAATGGTGTTACGCCGCTGTTTCCATTCGGCTACGGCCTGTCGTATACGACTTTCAGCTTTGCGAATCTGAAGGTGACACCGGGTGCGTCTGCCGCAGGCGCAACAGTGGAGTTCGATGTGACAAACACTGGCTCTCGCAAGGGTGCTGACGTAGCGCAGGTGTATGTATCGGAGCCACATGCGAAAGTGCCGCGGCCTGCGCATGAGCTGAAGGGCTTCGAGCGCGTAGAGCTTGCGCCGGGTGAAACGAAGCATGTTTCCGTCGCGCTGAATGCTCGTGCGTTTGCCTACTACGATGTTGCGAAGAAGGGCTGGACGATTGATCCGGGGCAGTTCACGATCGGCGTGGGTGATTCGGTTGCGTCATTACCCTTGCAGGGAACGGTGGGTCTCCCTGTTGACGCTGTGAAGAAGGCGTCGTTCTAAGTTTGCCGATGCTCGATAAAGTGGACGTCAGAGGCGAACGCGAAGGTCGCAAAGATGCGCCACAGGATCGGTAGCGTTTACGGCGTCCTACTGCCGGTTGATTGCTGAACCGGGCAACACTACTCAGGCTGCACGATCTTGCCGGCGGCGAGGTCGCAGGCTCGCCACATGTACCAGCTTGCGACGGAGCGCCATGGAGCCCACTTCCTGGCGCGGCGCTCCATTTGTTCTTTGGTGGCGAGCAGGTCTGGTGTGACCTTCTGCTTTGGCTTGAGGCCGAGGTAGGTAAGGGCGAAACCCTTGCGCACGCCGTAGTCGCTGACCGGCAGAACGTCAGGGCGGCCGAGGCGGAACATCAGCATCATCTCCACGGTCCAGCGCCCGATGCCACGCACCTGCGTAAGGTGCTCGATGATGTCTTCGTCGGACATGCGCTTGATCTTGGCGAGCGTGGGCACGGTGCCGTCGAGCGTCTTTGCGGCCAGGTCGCGCACGGCGAGCGCCTTGTTGTGCGAAAGACCGGCGCCGCGGAGTTGGTCGTTGGGGCAATCGAGCAGGTGTTCGGGTGACGGATGCGACGGCGTGCCGTCAGGACCTATGCCGCAGATGTGTTCAAAGCTCTTCAGCAGCTTGGCGTGAATGGCGGCAGCGGCCTTGCCATGCAACTGCTGGTAAATAATGGAGCGGGCAAGCGCCTCGAATGGGGACTGCTGTGAGGGCAGCCTCAGCGTGAATGGGCCAGCCTTCGCGATCAGTTTCGCGAGCTTCGGGTCGGCAGCGGAGAGTGCCGCGACAGCTTCTTCAGGATCGTAGGGAAGCTTGCGGGTGCGGGCAGGAGGCATGTGGTTTCTTTGAGAGTCAAGCTAGTGGATTAGCGTGGTTATAACTTCGTTATGGAGAAAGCCCATGGAACTCAAAGTTCGTAAAATCGGCAATGAGTACGATGTTCTTCTCCAAAGCAGATGCTTGACGACGCAGGTCTCGAACAAGGGTCGATGCTGAACGTAGAGCGTGTCAACGGCGCTTATCAGATGAGATCGGTAGACGAGCAGTGTACGCGCCAAGTCGAAGCCTTTCTTAGAATCCTAGAAACGAACCGAAACACCGTAATACCTATCGCGAGCTTGCCAGGTGAAATTTGAGTTGGTGCGAGCCGACGTGCTCCGCAACATCCACGACCGGCTGATTGATACGTACGGCGGCGTTTCGAAGTGCGTGATGCAAAACGAGCTCAATTCAACCATCGCGCGTCCGCGAGATGTGACGCGAGTCGACGGTTGACCGCGCTTGAAATCCTCCGCGAACTCGGACCGTTGTGGACGGATTTGCATTTCGAGTACCTCTTCATATTCGTAGGCTGATGGCTGCAAAGCAGCGTTAAATCTGGCGTTCGGCAGCGTGTTGATTCTGACGGCGAAACGGACCACCTGCAATATACCGAGATGGTTTCGAGTATCGGACGAAACGTCAGCGAGGTGTCGCAATCCATGCACTTCTCGCTGCTATACTCAATTTTTCATAGGCTTGATGTACCGCACGGCGAGTTGCAAGAAACATTGAGCGAGCGTAGTTTGCGAACGCTTATTGTTTACGCGAACGAGAGTTGTTTCAACCCGTTGTTTTTCTGACGCAGAGGAAGCAGGAACGCACTCATGGCGCAAGTTTTTGACCGCAGTTCGAACGCCCTGGCTCGTTTTAGCCTGGTGCTGACGGGCTTGATTGTCATCGCGCTCGGTGTGGCGCTGAACGAGTTGCAGCGGTCGCCTTGGGTGACCAAGCAGGGTCAGCGGCCGGACCAGCCAGTCCCCTTTAGCCACAAGCATCACGTGCAAGGTCTCGGTTTGCAGTGCCAGTACTGCCACACGTCGGTGGAGAAAAGTTCGTATGCCGGGATACCGCCGACAAAGACCTGCATGAATTGCCATTCGCAAATCTGGACCAATGCACAGCTGCTTGAGCCCGTGCGTGATTCATGGGCGACCGGGCGTTCGATCAACTGGATTCGCGTGCATGATCTTCCCGACTACGTTTACTTCAATCACGAAATCCACGTGAACAAGGGCATAGGTTGCGCGAGTTGCCATGGTCGAGTGGACCAGATGCCGCTGATGTATCAGGAGAATACGCTGCAGATGGAGTGGTGCCTGAACTGCCACCGCAACCCTGCGAAGAACCTGCGACCGACCTCCGAGATCTACAACATGGCCTGGGCCGGTGCTTCGAGCGACAATCCGGTGTGGTGCACAACGACGCAGAACACCTACGGCACCGGCGTACCGACGGCCCAGGGTGTTTCCTGTGTGACGAAGGACCCCTCCGGCAAGAACCCGGAAGTAGCGTTTCTGCAGAACCCGCCGCGTCCCGGAGCGCCTGCCGGCACCAATGGCGAAGGGCCGATGCAGCCTGGTAGAGACAGCATGGGCGCCGGGAACTCCGGTTTTGCCTCTGAGCCGAAGTCGATCACTGCGCTCGGAACGACAAGCTCCGATGTGGGAGCCATTCCGATGCCGGCGAACTATACGAAGTTCACGAACCAGGTTGATCTGGGGCACTTCCTGATGGACAAGTACCACATCCGCACGGCCAACGAATTATCGAGCTGCGAGGTGTGCCACCGATGAGCAATGCAGCGAACAGCGAACAACGAGCAGTGAATAAGGTTGAAGTGGTGAGCGCTCAGGTAGTCAACACGATCAAGCCCGCCAAGATGACGCTGGCGGAAGTACGTGCCAAGCTGGACGGCAAAACCGGCAAGCGTTTCTGGCAGAATCTGGATGAGTTGGCGGAGACGCCTGCGTTTCAGGAGATGGTGCAGGACGAGTTTCCGCGTCAGTCTGGTGCGGGTGAGTGGGTCGACGCTGTCTCCCGCCGCGGTTTTCTGAAGGTGATGGGCGCAAGCTTCGCGCTCGCTGGGATGACCGGGTGCACCAAGCAGCCGGACGAGCCGATTTATCCGTACGTCAAGCAGCCGGAAGATCTCGTCTTTGGCCGACCGATGTATTTTGCGACCGCGCACCCGTTTCCGACAGGCGCTATCCCAGTATTGGTGAAGTCGGATGCGTTCCGCCCGATCAAGCTGGAGGGAAATCCTGAGCACCCGATGTCCAGGGGTCGCCTCGATGCGATCACGCAGGCATCTTTGCTTGACCTGTACGATCCGGATCGATCGCAGCATCCCCGCTTCCGTGGTGAGAACTCCGAGTGGGGCAAATTCCAGCAGGACTTTGCGAACTCCGTGGCTGAGACGAAGGACGGCACGGGCGTTTACTTCCTAAGCGAGACGATTACCTCCCCGACGCTCGCAGCGCAGTGGAAGCAGGTGCAGGGCAAGTATCCGGCCGCAAAGATGGTGCAGTATGACGCCGTGACGGGGGATGCTTCACGCGCTGCGGCAAAGGCTGCCTTCGGCGACTATCTCGACACGCAGTACAAGCTGGAAAACGCCGACGTGATTCTCGCTCTCGACGCGGACTTCCTCGGCGGCATTGCTTTTCCGGGCTTCCTGCCAATGGCAGCGGCTTACGCCGAACGGCACCGGTACGAAGAAGGCAAGACGATGAACCGGATGTACGTCGTCGAAACCATGCCGACACTGACCGGTTACAAGGCAGAGCACCGCCTGCGGTTGAAGCCAAGCGAAGTAGACGCGTTTGCGAATGCGCTTGCTGGTGGAAGCAGCACGCTCACCAACCCCGAAGCGCATAAGTTCCTGACAGGTGTTCTGGCCGACTTGAAGAAGTCCAGCGGGAAGTGCGTGGTGATCGCTGGACCACAAAGCTCGCCTGCATGCCTGGCAGCAGCGCACGCCTTGAACGCAGGTATGGGCGCGGTCGGGAAGACGGTCATCTACACCGAGTCCATTGCTCCTATTCCGAGTGAGCAGGGTTCCGATCTTAAATCGCTGGTAGCCGACATGAACGCCGGCAAGGTGAAGTGGCTGGTCATGCTGGGCGTGAACCCGGTGTACAACGCGCCTGCCGATCTCGCGTTTGCCGATGCCTTCCGCAACGTGCCGAATGCGGTCCATCTGGGCACGCATGTTGACGAAACCGGCGTCATTTCCTCATGGCACATTCCGAAGACGCATTATCTCGAAAGCTGGTCGGACGCGCGGGCGTATGACGGCTCAATTTCGATCATTCAGCCGATGATCGAGCCGCTCTACGGCGGTCACAGCGCGCATGACATTCTCGCTTCGCTCATCGATCCATCACAAAGCGGCTATGACCTTGTCTTCGCGAACGCGAAAACCTACATCAAGGGAGACTTCGGTCAGGGTTGGAAGAAGGCGTTGCACGACGGCTGGGTGGAAGGCACCGCGTTCGAAGCCAAGAGTGTAGGCGCTCCGAAGACTGCCGCCGCTTCCACGGCGCTGCCGGGTGGCGGCATGGAAATCAGCTTCCGTGCTGACCCTTCGCTGTATGACGGACGCTACGCGAACAACGGCTGGCTCGAAGAACTGCCCAAGCAAATCACGAACCTGAGCTGGGATAACGCGGCGTTGGTGAGCCTCGACACGATGAGCAAGCTAGGCATCGAGGAGAACGAGGCGATTGAGCTCGACCTGGACGGACGCAAGGTCATAGCGCCGGTGCTGATGGTTCCAGGCCATCCAAACGACTGCGTTACTGTTCACCTCGGCTTTGGTCGTGGCGTCGAGACGGGCCGCGTCGGTGCCGGCATTGGCTTCAATTCCTATCTGCTGCGCACGGCCGACCAGCCACACGCTGCTGCCGGTCTTACGATCACTCGCAGCAAGGGCACATACGATCTTTGCGTCACGAAGGTGCACAACATCGAGCACCGCGGCGCCTATGCGCAACGCGATCTAGAGCGGCCAGAGTCCGATGGCAGCTGGAAGCCGGCCAACGCCGTTGGCGCTTTGGGAACCCACCACGACGCAACAATCGGGACTTATTCGCTTGCCGGGCATGAAGCGATGGAGCGCTCCATCATTCGCTATGCGACGGTGGAAGAGGCTGAGAAGAACAAGGACTTTGCGCACACCGGCGCAAGCGGCACGCTCGTCAACAAAGTTGGTTACAACCCACAGGGTGAGGCGCCGGCAAAAGACGAGACCTTCTTCCCGGACGCATGGCACTACGACAAGAAGGATGAGTCGACGAAGGTCATCCAGAACAAGTGGGGCATGTCGATCGATCTGAACTCCTGCATCGGCTGCAACTCGTGCATCATGGCCTGCCAGGCGGAAAACAACATTGCTGTCGTGGGTCGCGGGCAGGTGAAGGTTGGCCGCAACATGCAGTGGATTCGCATCGATACCTACTTCGAAGGGGACCTGCACGCGCCGATGGCGCACTTTCAGCCGATGCTTTGCCAACACTGCGAAAACGCAGGTTGCGAGCAGGTTTGCCCGGTCGGCGCGACGGTGCACACGCCCGAAGGCATCAACACGATGGTGTACAACCGCTGCGTCGGAACACGTTATTGCTCCAACAATTGCGTGTACAAGGTGCGCCGGTTCAACTTCCTGCTGTATTCGGATTACGACACGGAAAGCCTCAAGTTTGTGCGCAATCCTGACGTCACCGTGCGCTCGCGCGGTGTGATGGAAAAGTGCACCTACTGCATCCAGCGTATTGAGGCTGTGAAGATCGATGCGGACAAGAACAACACACCGATCAAGGATGGCGATATCAAGACGGCCTGCCAGCAGACTTGCCCGACGGACGCCATTGTCTTCGGCAACGTCAACGACCCGAACAGCCGCGTGGCAAAACGCAAGGCGGAAGAGCGCGATTATCAGGTGCTTGCCGATCTGAATTACCGTCCGCGCACGACCTACACGGCTGGCGTTATCAACCCGAACCCGGAGCTTGGCTAAAGGATTAGTTATGGCAACGCAAGGTCCCATTCACGATCCGGAAACAATCGTCGACCCGATGATCGACCCGCGCACGGGTGAGTACGCGGTCGTTGCGCCGGGGCACAACTTCAAGAGCGTCACGCAGAAGATCGCGAGCATCGTCCTCACGGCGAACACGCCACTGGCGATGTGGGGCGGACTTTTCTTCGCGATGACCGTCGCGCTGGGCGTCGTCGTTGGTGTTACCTGGCTGGTGCTGAAGGGCGTCGGCATCTGGGGCGTGACGATTCCCGGCGCCTGGGGCTTCGCCATCATCAACTTTGTGTGGTGGATCGGTATCGGTCACGCCGGCACGTTGATCTCGGCCATCCTGCTGCTGTTCAAGCAAACCTGGCGTAACTCCATCAATCGCTTCGCGGAAGCGATGACGATCTTCGCTGTCGTGTGCGCCGGTATTTACCCTTTGCTGCACATCGGCCGCCCGTGGCTTGGCTATTGGCTGCTGCCGTATCCGAACACGATGAATGTCTGGCCGCAGTTCCGCTCGCCGCTGGCGTGGGACGTGTTCGCGGTTTCGACGTATGCGACTATTTCGGTGGTGTTCTGGTACATCGGCATGGTTCCAGACTTTGGCACGTTGCGCGATCGCGCCAAGCTGCCGCTCGCAAAGTATCTTTACGGGATGCTCAGTCTCGGCTGGCGCGGCTCGACACGCCACTGGATCCGGTATGAGTCAGCTTCCCTGCTGCTTGCCGGGCTTTCAACGCCGCTGGTGCTTTCGGTACACACAACCATCAGCTTCGACTTCGCGGTTGCGGCGATGGCGGGCTGGCACACGACGATCTTCCCACCCTACTTCGTGGCCGGCGCTGTGTACTCGGGTTTCGCGATGGTGCTGACGCTGGCTATTCCGATTCGCAAGTTCTATCACCTCGAAGACCTGGTGACGTTGCGCCATTTAGACAACATGGCGAAGGTCATGCTGGCGACCGGCTCCATTGTGGCCTACGGCTACGGCATGGAAGTGTTCATGAGCTGGTACTCGGCCAGCCATTGGGAATTCTTCATGATGTGGAATCGCATGTTCGGACCGATGGGCTGGGCGTACTGGATCCTCATCCTGACAAACATCGCCATCCCGTTGACGACGCTGTGGAGCCGCAAGTTGCGCGTGAATCCCGGCTACCTGTTCTTCCTGAGCTTCGTGGTGAACATCGGTATGTGGTTCGAGCGCTTCGTGATCGTTGTCACGTCGCTTTATCGTGACTATCTGCCGTCGAGCTGGGGAACGTACCGCGCGACCAAGTGGGACTACATGCTGTTCATCGGCACGTGGGGCATGTTTGCGACGCTGTTCCTGACCTTCGTCCGTCTGGCGCCAATGATCCCGATGTCCGAGATCAAGATGATTCTGCCGCAGACCAAGGTGCGCCGCGGCGGCGCAGACGCCGAACAAGTTGTGCAGGAGGCCCTCTAATGCCGCCGATTGAGGGAGTCTACGGTCTGCTGGCCGAGTTCAACACGCCAAGTGAGCTGGTCCATGCGACGGAAGAAGCGCGCCGCGCGGGATATCGCCGCATGGAGTGCTACACGCCGTATCCGGTGGAAGAAGCAGCGGAAGCGCTGCATTTTCACAAAACGGGCGTGCCGCTGATGTGTCTGGTTGGCGGACTGATGGGGTTGGTCACCGGCTATGGCTTGGAAGTGTGGATCAATGTCTGGGGGTACCCGCTGAATATTGCCGGACGTCCGCTGTTTTCGTGGCCGGCTTTCGTGATTCCGGGCTATGAGTGGACGATTCTGTTCGCCGGACTTTCAGCGGCGTTTGGAATGCTTGCGCAGAATGGCTTGCCGCAGCTCTACCACCCGCTGTTCAACGCGCCGAATTTCCGCGATGGCGCTTTGCAGGACAAGTTCTTCCTCTGTCTGGAAGCGCATGATCCGAAGTTTTCGCGCAAGGAATCCAGGGACTTTCTGGAGCAATTCTCTCCGGTCTCCATTGTGGAGGTTGACCATTGAGACAGGGGACGGGAGCGGGGGATCAGGGAACAGCGATGAGCAGAGTGGCGAGTGGTCAGTGCAGCCTTCGCGGCTCTTCTGCTCTTGACCGGATGCCGGCAGGATATGCATAACCAGCCGAAGTTCTATCCGCAGCGCGGTACTACTTTGTTCGCTGACGGCCGTTCGGCCCGTCCGCAGGTGGAGAACACCATCGGCCGCGACCAGATGCATGCGGACGAATACTTCTTTACCGGCATGCAGGGGGGCAAGGAGGGCGACGGTCTGCCGGTTCCGCTGACCCCTGCTGTCATGGAGCGCGGGCAGGAGCGCTACAACATCTTTTGCACGCCTTGCCACTCGCGCGTGGGCAACGGTGACGGCATGATTGTGCAGCGTGGCTATCGTCCGGCGGGAAACTTCCATACGGACCGCCTTCGCAGCGCGCCGTTGGGACACTTCTTCAACGTGATCACGAATGGCTATGGCGCGATGCCGGAGTATGCATCGCAAGTAACGCCGGAAGATCGCTGGGCGATCGCGGCCTACATCCGCGCACTGCAGCTGAGTCAAAACGGCAAGCAGGGTGACGTGGCATCGGGCGGGCATGTTGACGATCTGCACAAGATTGCAAATGAAAATGGCATGCCGCCGGGGTTTGCCGATCCGTGGGGATTCCCAAGCACGGCGGTGTACGGCACGCCCAACGGCGACGACAACGGGATTCCGGGACAGGGTACGGGCTCGGGAACGCCAATGGGTTCCGGTGCCTACAAGGCGCATTTAGGACAGGCGGCAACCAACAACGCGAGCAATCGCAATTCCGGTGGGGAAGCGGTGAAGCCCACGCCAAGTGCAAACGCACCCGGCAAACTCGCAGGCGAACATCCATAGCAGTAGACGACTTGAATCAGCAGCACGAAACAACTTTGAAGGCGACGGAAGAATGGCACAGGATATTGGACATTTAGGAGCAGGGCACGTGCACAGTGCGCACCACGACGACGTGCATCACGGCCCACGCACGCTTCCGGCGGTGCTTTCCGCGCCTGACGTCGTTCTCGCCTGGCGCATGCGCGCGGTCATCGTCTTCGCAGTGTTTGCTCTGCTCTCGGTCGGTTTGCTCTTCACGCCGCTCGGCCCGCAACACTTCATCCGCTCCTGGCTGATGGGGTCGATGACGTGCTTCAACTTCATGGGCGGCGCGCTGGCGTTCCTGATGGTGCAGTACCTGTCGGGCGGAAAGTGGGGACTGGTGCTACGGCGTCCGCTGGAAGCCATGACGCGCACCTGGTGGCTGGTGCTGCTGATGTTCCTGCCTGTGTTGATTTCGATGAAGAGGCTTTATCTATGGGCAGCTTTCAGCACGCCGGAACAGACATTGAATGCCTACAAGCAGGGACTGATCTCGCAGGAGCAGCAGATCTGCATCAACCTGAAACACACCATGCTGAGCCCGACCAGCGCCGTGGTGCAGTTCATCATCGTGTTCACGTTCCTCGGTGTGTTGATCACATTGCTCAATCGCTGGTCGATTGCGCGTGACGCCGATCCTGCCGCAGGCACGATGCGCAGCTATGATCGCTGGCGTGTAGCGTTTGAGAACGTCGCCGGACCGTGCACGCTGTTCTACGTTGTGATCATGACGGACTTCGTCATCGTCTTTCTGAAATCGCTCGATGCGACATGGTACTCGTCGGTCTACGGTCTGCAGTTTCTGGTGGCCCAGGGTTACGCCGTGCTCGCGCTGGGTGTGCTCACGCTGATTTTGCTGTCGCGCTACGAGCCGATCAAGACGATCTTCCGCGTCACAGAACAGCACGACATGGGCAAATTGATGTTCGCCTTCACGATGCTGAACATTTACCTGACGTTTGCCGAGTTCCTGATCATCTGGTCCGGCAACCTGCCTGATGAAATTCCGTGGTACCTGAAACGCATCCACGGCGGGTGGTGGTACATCTGCACAGTGGATGTGGTTTGCCACTGGGTGATTCCGTTCTGCATCCTGCTCAGCCGCGACTTCAAGCGCTCCAAGGCGCGCATGGTCTGGCTGTGTTGCTTCATGTTGTTCGCGCGTCTGGTAGACATGTTCTGGCTGACAGAACCGAACTTCAAAGACGCCGCAGGGAACCTGCACATTGCGGGAAACATCAGCATTCTTTCCTATGTAACGGTGCCTGTAGCGCTAATCGCACTCTGGATGTGGTTTTACCTGACAGAATTAACCAAGCGGCCGCTGATCGTGTTGAACGATCCGCATACCGCGGAAGCGCTGGAGCCAGAACATGCCCACTAACCGACATGAAGGCGAGGAGATGGTGAAGATCGACGGCGTGCAGGCGCACCCGTCGCCGAAACTCAGCTCGGAAAATCCCGGCTACGAGACGCAGGACGTCAACGTCGGCGGCATCGTCACATTTCTGGCGGGTCTCTCAGGATTCATCATCGTTTTCTTCTTCTTCTGCTGGGGAATGGGTAAGGTGATCAACACGACCATTCTCAGCCAGGACAGTAAGCCTAATAAGTGGCAGGCGAATCTATCGCAACCTGGCGCGGCGCTGCGCGGACAGAAGACTCAGGACCTTGAATCGAATGCGGCCATGGAGCAGAAGCAACTGCAGGCGGTGACGCAGAATTTTCCAACGCCCACGCTGCAGACGGACGACGGCAACCAGGAAATGGCAGACATGCACGCCCGCGAGGATTTGCTGTTGAACTATTACAGCACCTCGGCTGATCTCCAAGGCGGAGCCATCCGCATCCCGATCGACCGGGCGATGGGGTTGATTGTGCAGCGCGGCCTTGGCGGCAACAAAGCGGCAGAAGCTCCGAAGCAGCTGATGGCGGGCGAGTCCGCGCCGGTGGTTACGGCTCCGCTGACGAACGGCTTCGCGCGTACAGGATACGAACTTGAAACGATTGAAGCTCGCGAACAAAAGCTTGAATACACCAAAGCAGAGAGTAAACAGTAGAGCGTAGAGGATAGACGGGCGATGAGGAAGCTAGGCACAAATCGGGTAGCGAAAGGGCGAAACGACTTGCGTTTCCTCGCTGCGACCACGTTACTGTGCGGCTTGAGCCTCGTGGCGTCTGACACCAGACTGTACGCGCAAGTTGCCAGTTACGGCGAGAAGAGCGCCGGCGAGAACGCAGGCGATCAGCTGCCGCGGACATTGCAGCAGGTGCAGGTAGCGCAGCATCTCAACGCGCAGCTGCCATTGGACGCCCAATTTGTCGACGACCAGGGCAAGCAGGTGAAGCTGGGCGACTACTTCGACGGCAAACATCCCGCCGTGGTCTCGATGGTGTACTACAACTGCCCGATGCTGTGCTCGGAAGAAATGGACGGCCTGGTCAGCGCGCTGTTGATGGTGCGGCTGGTACCCGGCAAAGACTTCCAAATCGTGGTCATGAGTATCGACCCGAGCGAGACACCGGCAATGGCCGCGCAGTACAAGGCCCGTTACGTCAAGCGCTACGGCAAGCCCGAAACGGCGGACGGATGGCACTTCCTCACCGGGCAGAAGCCGGCAATCGACGCTGTGTCCAACGCAACCGGCTATGGCTATGTTCGCGTACCTGGCCCAGACGGGCAGCTGACGCAGTTTGCGCATGCAAGCTCGATTGAGATCGCGACACCACAGGGCAAGCTGGCGCAGTACTACCTCGGCGTTGAGTACTCTCCCAAGGACGTGCTGCTGGGGCTGATTGACGCTTCCGGTAACAAGATTGGCTCGCCCGTGGCGAACATCCTCACCTACTGCTATCACTACGATCCGCAAACGAATAAGCATTCGCTCATTGTGGCTCGTGTGGTGCAGCTTGGCGGCATGGTGACTGTCGCCGGTCTGGGCGGATTTATGTTTCTGATGTTCCGACGGGATCTGCGCCTGGGACGCAATTGGGACAAGACCGAAGCGAATGACGAAGACAAACGGCGGAATGGATAAAGGGTAACGATGGGTATCAGTCCAGTATTGTGGCAATTCCTGGTGAAGTGGCTTCACAACTCAGCGCTGTTTCCGGCTGAGGCTTCGACCATTGCGCCATACACCGACGAGCTGTACTTCTTCCTCATTCTGGTGTCGATCTTCGGCACCCTGGTCGTCCTTGCGCTGGTGGTGGGCTTCTCGGTGAAATACCGCCGCGAAAAGAATCCCGTTGCCACGCAGGTGGAAGGCTCCACCCTGCTGGAAGCCACATGGACCATTATTCCTCTGGCCATTTTCCTGCTGGTATTCGTTTGGGGCGGCCTTCTGTACTTCCGGATATACAGCCCGCCGGCAAACTCAATGAACATCTACGTGGTTGGCAAGCAGTGGATGTGGAAGGCCGAACATCCCACCGGACAGCACGAAATCAACGCGCTCCATGTGCCCGTTGGTCGTCCCGTGCAGCTCACCATGATCTCGCAGGACGTGTTCCATAGCTTCTCGATTCCCGATTTTCGCGTGAAACGTGAAGTGATTCCGGGCCGCTATTCCACAGTCTGGTTCCAGGCGACAGATCCCGGCGTTTACCACATTTTCTGTACGCAGTACTGCGGGACACAACACGCCGGGATGATCGGCGAAGTGACTGCGCTGACTCCGGACGATTACCAGAAGTGGTTGAAGGAATCGACCAGCGGCATGAGCCTTGCGCAGAACGGGGAGCGTCTTTTTGCCAGCATGGGGTGCAATTCCTGCCACAGCGGCAACGCAGCGGCGCGCGGGCCGAACCTCGCTGGCGTATACGGCTCGCGGCTGACGATGAACGACGGCAGCCAGGTGCTGGTCAATGATGCCTATCTGCGCGACTCTATACTGAATCCGTCGCAGCATGTCACAGCGGGATTTGCGCCCATCATGCCCACCTACCAAGGGCAAATCAGTGAAGACGGCCTGATCGATCTGGTCGAATACATCAAGCAATTGCAATCGAACTATCGAGTGCAGCAGACGCAGTTGACTTCCGAGTCCAACCAGGCTGCTCCCACAACACCCCCACAGAGTTCAAATGAAATGGTGAAGCCATGAGCGCGACGACAAACACGATCGTAGTTTTGCCCGATCAGGAAACGGCCAGGCTGCCGAAGCGGAACTACCTCAACAACGAACACGGCCTGCTGAGCTGGCTGCTGACCGCTGACCACAAGCGGATCGCCATGCTCTATCTGATTTCGATCACGTTCTTCTTTTTCATCGGTGGAGCGTTTGCAGGCCTGATTCGTCTGGAGCTATTGACCCCCCAGCCCGATCTCGTCGCTGCGGACACATACAACAAGTTCTTTACCATGCACGGCATCATCATGATCTTCCTCTTCCTGGTGCCATCGGTGCCGGCGACTCTAGGAAACTTCCTCATCCCGATCATGATCGGCGCAAAGGATCTCGCGTTTCCGAAGATCAATCTGTTGAGCTGGTACCTGTACATGATTGGCGGTACGCTCACGCTGGCCGCGCTCGTACTGGGCGGCGTTGATACAGGATGGACCTTTACCACGCCTCTTTCAACGCACTACCTGAACACACACGTCATCACGGCTGCTACTGCGATCTTCGTTGCGGGTTTCAGTTCCATTTTCACGGGCCTGAACTTTATCGTGACGATCCACCGCATGCGCGCGCCTGGCATGACGTGGTTCCGCATGCCGTTGTTCTGCTGGTCGAACTATGCGGCTTCGGTTCTGATGGTTCTCGGTACGCCAGTACTCGCCATCGCGATCGTGCTGGTTGCTCTTGAGCGCCTCGTCGGCATCGGTGTCTTCGATCCCGCAAAGGGTGGTGATCCGCTGCTCTTTCAGCATCTCTTCTGGTTCTATTCGCATCCGGCCGTGTACATCATGATTCTGCCGGGCTTTGGTGTGATCTCTGAGGTAATCTCGACCTTCAGCCGCAAGCGCGTGTTCGGATACACCGCCGTTGCCTTCAGCTCGGTGGCCATCGCGCTGTTCGGCTTCTTTGTGTGGGCACATCACATGTTCATCATGGGTGTGTCGAACTACTCGGCACTGGTCTTCAGCTTGCTGACGATGCTCGTAGCCGTTCCTTCCGCGATCAAAACCTTCAACTGGTCATTCACGCTGCAGAAGGGCTCCATCACCTTCGAAACTCCAATGCTGTATGCGTTCGGCTTCATCGGCCTGTTCACCATCGGTGGACTGACCGGCGTGTTCTTGGGTTCGCTCGGCATGGACATTCACCTTACCGAGACTTACTTCATCGTGGCGCACTTCCACTTTGTGATGGTCGGCGGCATGCTGATGGCGTTCCTCGCGGGCATCCACTTCTGGTGGCCAAAACTTACGGGTCGCATGTACCCCGAGTCGCTTTCGAAGCTCGCAGCAGTTACGACGTTCATTGGATTCAATCTGACGTTCCTGCCGCAGTTTATCCTTGGCTACCTGGGCATGCCTCGCCGTTACCATGCGTATCCGCCCGAGTTCCAGGTCTTGAATGTGCTTTCCACTGCGGGCGCGACGGTACTCGGTGTCGGGTACATGCTGCCGTTGCTGTACCTCGGGTGGTCGCTGAAGTATGGTGCGATTGCGGGTAACAACCCGTGGCAGGCGACCGGACTCGAGTGGCAAATTCAGTCGCCACCGCTCACGGAAAACTTCGTAGAGACGCCGATCATCGACTACGAGGCGTACGACTACGAGTGGCTGGAACGCAAGCAGCACGAAGGAGTGACCACCGTTGGATAACGCGGCCATTACACTCAATGAACCCTTGATGCCTCATGAGGAGGCGGTCAGCGGGCGTGATCCCCACGGCCATGTCATGCTGCCGCAGCACCGTCATCACTTCGAAACAGAAGAGCAGCAGCGCGAGGCAGGAAGCTTCGGCATGTGGCTCTTCCTGCTCACAGAAATCATGTTCTTCGGCGGAATGTTCTTCGCCTATCTCCTGTATCGGAACTGGTATAACCCAGCGTTCGTTGTTGCCTCGAATCAGTTGAATGTAGTCCTTGGCGCGATCAACACAGCGGTACTCATTACATCGGGCTTCTTTATGGCTCTGGGTGTGTACGCGGCGGAAGTTCGCAACCGCTCGATGCTCGTCTGGATGCTCATCCTCACCTCGGTATTTGGTTGCATCTTCCTTGGCGTCAAGTACTTCGAATACAAGGAGAAGTACGAGAAGCACCACATTCCGGGCGTCAACTTCAACATCTCGGAGTTCGTGAACCCGCCGATCGATGCGAAGACTCACAAACCGGACCAACCGGCGATCGCGCCCGACATGGCGCAAAAGACACAGATCTTCTTCTTCCTGTACTTCGGCATGACCGGCATGCACGCGTTGCACATGATCATCGGCCTGGGTCTTTTGGTATGGCTCATCTGGCGCGCAAACCGAGGGGACTTCAGCTTCGGCTACGTGGCGCCGATCGAGAACTTTGGTTTGTATTGGCACTTCGTCGATATTGTGTGGCTGTTCCTGTTTCCACTGCTCTATCTGATCAACCGACATCCACTGAAATAAGTTTTTTGCACGCGTAGAGGAGCCGATGGCAAACGAGTTGGCGCAGCATCACAACCCGCACACCGACGAACACGATCCGACAAACGTCACGAATCCGGAGCATGCTCAGCACCACATCGTGACGCCGGTTCAGTACTGCATGGTCTTTGGTGCTCTGCTGGTTGGCACGGCCATCACCGTGCTCGCCGCTGAGTTCGACCTGGGTGTCTTCAACCCAATCGTTGCGCTGGCAATCGCCTGCACCAAGGCGGTTATCGTCATCCTGTTCTTCATGCACGTCAAATATCAGTCACGACTGATCAAGATGACGGTCGGTGCCGGATTCTTTACGTTCCTCATCCTAATCACGATGACGCTTAGCGATTACATCTCACGAGCCTGGGGACAGTGGTAGGAGCAGAGTGTAGAGGGTAGACAGTAGTGTGTAGACAGCCCGCGCTCGATGCGCGGGTTTTTCTTTGTGAGGAGACACTACCAGTCCGGAGCAGAAGGTGATCTTCGGTCATCCATACTGTCTACCTGTCAAAGCTCTACTGTCTACCCTCTGCCGTCTACGCTCTACTGTCTACCCTCTGCCTTAACGGCACGCAGTACCTGGCGGAAGAAGCCCATCCAGGTTGTCGCTTCGTTGCGGTCGCGACCAAGTTGCTGGGCGAGCTGACGCACGACGTGCTCGCGGGCATTGGCAGGAAAGCGTCGCGCATAGCCTGTCGCCTCCATCGCTTGCAGCAGCATTTGCGTCTGGCGCTCACGGTCCTCTGCGGTGACTACAGCAGGGTATTTCGAGGGCGGCAGCTCTCGCGAGCCTTCGAAGCCCTCGCGTACAAGCTCATACAGGCATACCGCGACCGATTGACCGAGGTTCATGGAAAGATGGCGGCCTTCGGGAGCAAACATGGGGATCGTCGTCAGGGCGGAGCAATGGCTGAGCTGATCGTTCGTGAGGCCGGTCTTCTCTGAACCAAAAAGCAGGGCCACGCGTTCGCCGTTCGTAAGGCCGGCTCGGACAGGAGCAGCTACTTTTTGCAGCGGAAGGATGTCTCGTTCAACCTCGCGGCCTCCAATGGCGGTTGTACCAACCACCATCGCGCAGTCAGCAATGGCGTCACTGAGGTTGTCGAAGCGACGAGCATCCTCCATCACGTGAGTGGCGCCTACGGCAGACTTTGGCAGTGCCATAGCGGCAGGCTCCAGCTGAGCCGCCTCGAACGGCGCCGCGAACTCGTTCACGACGCGGAGATCGCTGAAGCCAAAGTCCTGCATAGCCCGGGCCGCGGCACCGATGTTCTGGGGGTTGCGCGCTCCTACCAGCACCACGGAGAGGTGTGCACGCGCACTACGAGAAAGCATTCATAAGATTGTATGGGTGAGACGTTGTCTAGACGCGGAGCGCTCTATGCAGTCATTAGCATCGCTGCGGCTTCTTTCACCGAAATCTGATTTCTGCCGTTCTTCTTGCTGGCATAGAGTGCCTCGTCCGCGTCGCGAATCAGCGCGCCTAGATCAACAGGCGATTCGCCGCTGCACGTCACACCTATACTTACCGTGATGATCCCGAACGAGCTGTCGGGGTGTGGAATCGCCTCAGCCCTGATCGCTTCCAGGATGTCACCCGCTACCTTCCGTGCTCCCTTCACGTCGGTGCCAGGCAACACAATGGCGAACTCTTCGCCACCCATGCGAGCCACCAGGTCACCGTGACGCGTGATGCGTGCCTTGAAGATTTCCGCGAGCTTCTCCAGGCATTCATCTCCGGCCTGGTGGCCGAGAGCGTCGTTATATTTCTTGAAGCAATCGACGTCCAACATAAGAAAGGCCAGGGACTTCCTGCTTTGGCGGCGTTGCGGCGCACGCAGCTCGTCGCCGAGTCCACGTCGATTCAGCAGACCGGTAAGAGGATCAGTACGCGCCAGGTCGGCCATCCTCCTATGTTCAGCGGCCATCCTTGTCCGTTCTCGCTCCCAGGTCTCTTCCTTTTCTTTTAGAACCGAAATATCGCGCACGGTTCCCACGTAGCCGACGACATTGGACTCCGCCGAGTGTCCATATGCCCGGATCGCCGCTTGCACCCAGCGTGCGTCGCCATTCTTCTGCATGAGGCGATAGCGAATGGTCTGCTCCGTCTGTCCCTGCGTCAGGCCGGCAATCATCTTGGTGGCAATCTCCATGTCTTCCTGGTGCACCGTCGACAGTCTGTCCAGCGCGAGGTACTCATCTGGTGTCCAGCCTGTCAGCTTCTGCACTGCGGGCGAAACATATCGCTCCGTGCCGTCAAGCGACGACAAAACGATCATGTCGTCCGCATTCTGCAACAGCTTCTGATAGATGGAACGCGCTTCGTCAGCTTTCTTCTCTGCTCTGCGGCGCTCGTCCAGCATGGCGCCGATGGGCAGCGCCGTCGCCGCAAACACCCAGATGAAAATTTGCAGCACTACCAGTCTCTGCTCGGCTGAAGCGGAGCGTGTCAGCCAGACAGGACCATGTCCGTGGATTGTGGCCATCCATCCAACGATCGTCACCCAACACGACGCAAACATGGCGCCCTCCAGGCCAGTCAGCAGCACCAAGAAAATCAGAGGTGGGAAGACCATGAATAGAAATGGCCCGAAATTCTGCGTAAACGTGAAGACAACTGCGGCCAGAAAGATTCCGGTTGCCGCGGCTGCCGACCTGCGTACGCTCTTCTGCTTGAGATTGGCTGCGACGTTTCGGTATTCCGCATCATGGAAGAAGAGAACGAGCGGCAGGAGCAGTGTCATCCCCACCGAGTTTCCCAACATGCTCATCAACAGCGTGCGAAGGACGGGCTCGTGTAGAAATCCAGAGACGGGCACAGCGCCGAGTGCCGCAGTCAGTGCAGGAGCCAATACACAGGCGATGCCGAACCGTGCCAGATTCGGCGTGCGCTTCAGATCGTCAAAGCAGTGGATGGTGGAACCCATCACAAGGCAGCTGATTGCGACATCCATGCCGGTCAAACCGGCAAGTATCGCTGCAAACCATAGGGGCATGGCCACTGCCAGTCCACCTGTAAGAACTCCAACGATAGATGCCGCGGCGAATTTGAAGCGACTGCGCCATTCAAGCGGCCAACGCGGAAGCAGGAGTGCAGTGCATACAGCCGAGACAGGCCACACAACAGCAAAACGATCTACCTGGCCAAAGATGCGGAGAGCAAAAACAACGGAGAGAGCGCCAGCGACGAACTGAATGAGCAGACCTAAGCGGCGCCGTCTCACGCCGGATGCTGCTTCTCCTGGTACCGATAAAGCCCGCTGCGACATGCCTCTTCCTTGCCCCGTCTTCACATCTCAGCGTGACGTTTCTCTGTGACGAGCATTTCATCGGCAGGCGTCTGCGGCAACGGAACGAAGGTGTAACGTTACGCGCAAACGGGGCAGGGCTTAGAAGGTTAACTCAGGGATCCAGACGCTCACCTCTTGTTACTGTCCGCTTGGAATAAAAAAGCCCACGACACAGATTTGTGCCGTGGGCTGAATGGATGATGAGATTTCTGCCTGGTTAGTGTTTGTGCTCGCCGCCGCCCTCATGCGGGTGCTCTGCCGCAGGACGAGCTGCTGGTTGTGGGTGCGCTGCAGGTGCTGGGCGCACTGCACCCGATCCCGCAGCTTCGTGCGGTAACCCTCCCGCCGGAGGAGCCGGCCGATTCACATTGTTGTGGTTCTGGTTGTAGATCTGACGGCTATCAGCGTTTTGCTGACGGTTGATCTGCTGGCGCTGCTGGCCGTTCATTGCGCCGCCGTCGGCGACACGATTGTTGTGCACCTGCTGATCGACGCCAGACTGATTTGCGTTCGTCCGTCCGGCCTCGCCGGAGGTCATCTGACCCGAGCGAAGGCCGTTGGCCGTGCGCTGCTGCTGATTCGCCTCGCGGTTGTCCACTGCGTTCGGTGCAACGGTGTTGCCGTTGTGGTTGTCGTTGTAGATGTTGCGGCTCGCGTTGTTCTGCTCGCGGTTGATCTGTTGCCGTTCCTGCCCTGTCAGCGCGCCGCCGTTGGCAGCGCGGTCGTTGTGGACCTGCTGGTCGATGCGGGATTGCTGCGCGGTTGCACGGGCAGCTTCACCCGATGTCATCTGACCGGTCTTCAGACCGTTGGCGATGCGCTGATCCTGATTGGCTTCGCGGCCATTCGGCTGGAAGGCACGTCCTTGCGCACGATCCTGAGCGGTCAGCGGCTGCGTCTGCATGTGCTGCTGCGCTACCTGGTGGTAAGCTGCCGGATTGGCAGCGGCAGGCGTGCCCGGCCGTCCATGATTGAACGCTGCGTACTGCGTGCGGTCCTGGGAGGCAAACTGCTGGTGCTGCAACTGGTTGGAGGTGGGCTGTATGTGGTTCTCATGCGACCATTGCTGCTCCTGCGGGCTGGGCGCGTGGTTGATGCCGCCTGGGCCACCGCTGTAAGCGACATGGTTGTTGTTGACGATGGTGTTGTTGATCACCGTAGTGCGGTCCACGTAGACGTTGGTGACGTGCACGCTTCCGAAATTAGCAACCGCGCTGTTATAAGCGAATTCGCGTCCACGCCACTGCCCACCAGCAAAGCCGATGCCACCATAACCGAAACCGTAGTTCACACCGCCGTAGTAGCCGACGTGCGGTCCCCAGTAGCCGGCGTGGAAGAGGTAAGAACCACCTTCAAAGCCCCAATAGCCTGGTGTCCAAAGCACACCAACGGTTGGGGGCTGAATCCAAGTGCCGGGAACCCAGTAGTAACCAGCATCGCCGTAGGCCCAGTAGCCGGGCGTCCAGATGTAGCCGGGCGCGGGTAGAGGCGGTTGAACATAGACGGGCAGAGCAGGCGGTGCAAAGCCTACGGAAATGCCGATGAAAACGCCTGCGTGGGCCTGCTGCGTCGACAGCATGGCGGCGGGCACGGCTACAGCAGCAGCCAATGCCAGCGTACGGAATATCTTGCGTGCTTTCATACTTTCTCCTCGTACCTGCGCGAACCCTGAGGCGTTCGAGACAGGTTCATGGCGCGATGACCATGTCCACCTTTCTCAACACAGGAGTGAGACGCGAGTTTCCATTTTCGAGCAGGATTCGAGAAGAAATAAAGTTGCGGTTCCGCACGAAAATCACTTCGTTGAGACAAGGTTTCCGGTCGTGGGGAGTGTCATCGCGGTTCATTCGGCACGCCGCTACACTTAAGGCAGCGCCGTGGCCGACAACTTTGCACAAACCGTGAAAGCCCAGACCGACATTGTGCGGGTTGTGGGCGAGTACATCAAGCTGCGCAAGTCGGGAGCGAACTGGTCGGCGTTGTGCCCATTCCATAAGGAAAAATCGGGCTCGTTCTATCTGTATCCAAGCACGGCGAGCTACTACTGTTTCGGCTGCCATGAGCACGGCGATGTGTTCACGTTTGTGATGAAGCTGGAGAACGTAAGTTTTCCCGAAGCCGTGCGGACGGTCGCGACGAAGATGAACATCCCGCTGCCCGCGCGAGAGTTCAACTCGCCGCAGGAAGCGCGCGAGGCCGGGCTGCGCAAGCAGTTGCTCGATGTGCATGAAGCGGCGACGCAGTACTTTCAACAGAATCTGCGCTCGCCGGAAGCGGCGCGTGCGCGTGAGTACATGACGGGCCGCGGTATCTCGGACGAAACGGTGAAGACGTTCCGCATCGGCTATGCGCCGGAAAGCTTTAACGACATGCGTGAGAGGCTGGGCAAGTTCTTTCCCGAGGACGTGCTGCGCGCCAGCGGTCTCTTCAGCTCAAAAGATGGCGAGAGCAGCGCTCCTTTGTATGCGAAATTCCGACGGCGCGTGATGTTCCCGATCTGCAACGAGGCAGGCAAGCCGATTGCCTTCACAGGCCGTGCTTTGGAAACGACCGCTGCGGACGGGAAGACGGTGGCAAAGTACATGAACTCTCCGGAGACGCCGCTCTACACGAAGGGTCACGTGCTGTTCAATCTCGACAAAGCAAAGGGTGCAATTAAGGCCAACAATGGCGCGCTGCTGGTGGAAGGCCAGATGGATTGCATCTCGGTCTTCATGGGCGGGCTGCAAAGCGTGGTCGCTACCAGCGGCACAGCGTTTACCGAGCACCAGGTGCGGCTGCTGAGCCGCTTCACAAAGACCGTGGTGCTCAATTTCGATCCGGACAGCGCGGGACAAAACGCAGCGGAGAAGACGATCGCTTCGCTGGTGGAAGAAGGCTTCGATGTGCGTGTACTCACGCTGGCTGGCGGGCTCGACCCCGATCAGTACGTCCGCGAGCACGGCATGGAAGATTATGTCGGCCTGGTACACAAAGCGCCGCGCTACGCAGACTTCCTTATCGAACGCGCGCAGAAAATCGCGGGCCCGCGCACGCCGCAGTCGAAGGTGGACGCACTGAACTTCCTGCTGCCGCACATTCGCCGCATCCCGAACGCGATTGCTCGCGACGACTTCGCCGCCAATGCAGCGCAGAAGCTGGGCATCGATGGCTCGCTGGTGCGGCAGGAGTTGAAGCAGGCTGCGCAGCAAAGATTGGAAAGCGTGCGCGCGCCGCAGCCGAAGGCCGTTTCGGAGATTGAACGCATTTTGCTTTGCGCGTTGGTGCTGCCGGAAGCGGACTCTGCTCGGCAGTTGGCGGCGGAGGAACTGTCTGAGCATCCGGACTGGTATGGGGAACTGCCGTCGGCCACACTCATTGAAATTCTCGCAAATGGACCTGTGCCCGATAGCCCGCTGGAAGCGGCTCCGGATTCAGACTCGCGCTCTTTGCTGGCGAGCGCATTGCATCAGGCTGCAACGGCAGGGGCAGGATGTGAAGTGCAGCGCGAAGAGGTGGAGAACGCGTTGCGCACACTGCACGGACAGCGCCTGGAGCGCAGGCTGCGGGAGCTACGCAGCATGATTGCCGAAGCGCAGCGTCGGAGTGACGAGACGATGCTGATGAAGCTGGCGCACGAGAAGTTACAAATTGAGCGCGAGCTGCGGGCGCTGTGAGACGTTCTTCATGACAGCGCGATCAAGATTGGACGCGCGGGTTTAGCCGCCGAGATAGATGGGACAGCCGGACGGACAGAGGCTTTAGCCTCCGAGATGATCCGGTGCTCACATCGGTAAAATCCCGTTGTGCGCCGTACCCCGCAAACGTATGCCGTGACGATCATCTGTGCGCAAAGAGAGCGCGTGTTCCTGCACGCCAACTTCGCGGACCAGATGGTCCATCTGCTGGCGCGATACCGCGCCGAGGGACGGTTCCTTTTGCATGGGTTTGTCGTGATGCCAGACCACATGCACGTCCTGTTTTCTCCAGAGAAGTCTCTGGAAGCAACGGTGGGCTTATTGAAGGGTGGGTTCTCCTTCGCGGTTCGCAAGCAATGGAGAGGTCTTATTTGGCAGGACGGATACTATCCGCATCGCGTGATGAACAGCCGTGACTACGATGCGCAGATGCTGTACATCGCGGCCACCCGGAACGGTGGTGTTACCAGAACTATCCGCATCGACATGTTGCCCATCCCGAATTGCTTGACCCGCGACCGGATCATCTCGGCGGCTGAAGCCGCGGAACAAGTGCACGGTGATCTATCTCGGCGGCTGAAGCCGCCCGGTGCGTGCACGGTGACCTATCTCGGAGGCTAAAGCCTTCGTTGGGTCGTGAAAAAACAGACTTATGCCGGCGGCTAGAGCCTCCGTCGTAGCGGCAACCCATCTAACTCGGCGGCTGCAGCGCCTCAAGTGACGCACACGATGACCTATCGAAGAGGCTATGGACTTCTTGCAATCTCTGATGGCCGGAAGCGAGTTGCGGTCTCTCCGCTGCGGCGCTTTGCGCCTTCGGTCCAGATGACAGGGCCACAAGTGTAGGTGCTACTGCCTTATCAAGTAGCGTGTTGTGCGATGGCCATTCTTGCGGAAGATTACGATGCCATCGAAGACGTCGGACCAGTCGGCGGTGTCCGGTTTGTGTTCGAGCGCTTAAGGCGGAATCGAGCCGAGTTGTTTCAATTTGTGCGTGGTCGAGGTAGATCGCATCGGAACTGCTATGTCCGACGCATCAAATGCGATTTGGCTCTTCGGGGAGAAGTTCAATGAAAGTTCTGGTATTTGGTGCGGGTGGTAAGACGGGAAGTCTGGTGGTGCAAAAGGCGCTGGCTGCGGGACACGAAGTAAGTGTGTTCGTGCGCGACGGCTTTCATGGAGCGAATGCTGACATTCACGTCATCACCGGTGACGCGACGGATGCGGCGGAGGTTCGCGGTGCGCTGGAAGGCCAGGATGCGGTAATCGACACGATCGGCGGTGATGCGCCATATAAGAGCACTGACCTGGAGAGGACCGCGGCGCACAATATCGTGGACGCCATGCAGAGCGGGGGAGCGAAGCGCCTGGTTGTTGTTTCGATGATGGGTATCGGCGATAGCAAGGAGCAGGCGCCGTTCTGGTACGAGCACATCCTTCTACCTACCTTCCTCCGCGGTGCCGATAAGGATAAGACCGCCATGGAGGAGGAAGTGAAGAACAGCGGTTTAGAGTTTGTGATCGCGCGCCCGCCGCTCCTGCTGGACGAGCCGGCTACCCAGCAGGTGAAGGTACTGAAAGTTGCAGAGAAGGGCCACAAGATCACACGCGAAGATCTCGCGCAATTTCTGGTAGACCAGCTTGGAAAAACCGAGTGGCTGGGGCAGGCCGTGACGGTAGTGAACAGTTAGTCAGCGCTTACCTTTACAGGCTTTGCCTCCGCAGAGGTTCATGTCGTATTGCCATCGCAGGTGATATCACCGGAAAGTGCAATTCTTTCGTAGTGCGACAGAGGGTAGGCTCCAAAGAACAGTATCGCGAGATGCGCGTCTGTACATTCCAGGAGTTCTCATGCACAGACTGTTCGACGTGCTGCCACACCTCACCGCCGACGAATCGGGCCAGGATTTGATCGAATATGCGTTGGTTGCCGCGCTTCTCGGCTTGGGCGCAGTTTCTGCAATGCGTAATCTCTCCACAACGATCGCAAACAGCTTCAACCGGATCGGCACAACGATTTCCAGCAACATCTAGGAAAAGCTCTGATGAGTCTCGGCAGCATGCCTCAGTGGCTGAAGCCACGTTAACCCAAGTGGCGCATTGTCACGACTGAAGCCGTGAACTACCGTTGGTGAAGTTAGTCTCAGCTTCTAAACCGCCTCCCAACTACTTTAGCTTTCCGCCCATTGTTAGAATGCGGCATGTCTCCGCACCGAGTTTCATTTGCTTTCGCCGCCCTGCTTTGTGCAGTGGCTTCCGGGTCCTCAGCCGCACAGAAGACCTACACCGTCCAGGACTACAGCAACGCCGAGCAGCGGCTTGGATGGAACGTCAATCAGTTGATGGATGGCTTCGTGGCATCTCCAGCTTATCTTCCTGACGGGCGTGTGTTCTACAGCGAAGGCAGCAACCACAAGAACGCATACTTCATTGCTGATCCGGCACATGGGACGAAGGCTCCGGCATTTGATTCGGAGAAGTTGGCCAACGCTTTGTCTGCCGCTGGCAAAGATAAAGTTCAAGCGACACAACTGCGCGTTTCGAGCTACATGCCGGAGGCGAATGGCTTTTCGGTGGAGACCGCTCAGGGTAAATTCCACTGCAATACCGCGGCAACAAAGTGCATGCGGGAGCCTGATCCGCCACCGGCCATGCCCATTCCGCAAAAGCCCGGACTGCCTGCATCGGCAGCCGCAGCGAGGCCTGCCGCGTCGCCTGCAAGAGGTCGCCGCCGCAGTTCGCCGGAGAATGCCTCGCCGGACAAAAAACTTGTTGCTTTCATCCGCGACAACAACCTATGGGTACGCACGGTCGCGACCGGCCAGGAGCGCCAGCTTACGACTGACGGTGTAGAGGACTTCGGTTACGCGACCGACAACGCAGGTTGGGAACACTCCGACATGCCAATACTTACGTGGTCAGACGACAGCAAGAAGATTGCAACGTTCCAGCTTGATCAGCGTAAGACGGGCATGATGTATCTGGTGTCGACGACGAACCGCCATCCGGAGCTGGAAGCGTGGCACTATCCTTTGGTCGGCGATAAAGATGTGACGATGATCGAGCCTGTGATCATCGACGTACAGGGCGCATTCACGACACGGTTGAAGATCGCTCCGCTACAGCACCGCAGCATGGAATGCGACGACGTGAGCTGCAACGGTGATGGCAAGTGGACCGATGTGGAGTTTTCGGCGGACAATAAGCACCTCGCCTTCGTGTCCACTTCACGTGACCATAAGGATGAGTGGGTGAAGGTTGCTGACACAACAAGCGGCGATGTTCGCGACGTGTATCACGAGCACGTGGACACCTACTACGGCTGGCAGGCGAAAACGGACTGGAAGTTTTTGCCGGCGACGAACGAGTTCCTGTGGGTGTCGGAACGCAGCAACTGGGCGCAGCTTTACCTGTATGACCTGAACACCGGCAAGCTGAAGAATCAGATCACACACGGCGACGGACCGGTGTGGGACCTTGCGAATGTGGATGAAAAGAATCGAGTGATTTACTTCACAGCCACAGGGAAAGAGCCAGGTACCGATCCCTATTTCCGCAAACTGTATCGCGTGAACTTCGATGGCAGCGGGCAAACGCTGCTGACGCCCGAGAATATGGACCACGAGATCACCATGGCTGCGGATGCATCCAGCTTTGTCGATGACTACTCAACAGCCCAGAACGCACCGACGATTGTGATCCGTGACCATGACGGCAAGGTGCTGATGCCGCTCGGCAAAGGCGACGTGACGCGGCTCATCGCCGCTGGATGGAAGCCGCCTGTTCGCATTACGGTGAAAGCGCGCGACGGCAAGACAGACCTTTGGGGCTACATGTGGAAGCCCGTAAACCTTGATCCGGCGAAGAAGTATCCGGTGGTCGACTACATCTATCCGGGGCCACAGGATGCAGCGTGCACGCTGATGGGCCACAACTTCAAGCCCGCGCACGGCGACATGGAAGCGCTGACGCAGCTTGGCTTTGTTGCGGTCTGCATCGACGGCATGGGCAATCCGCATCGCTCGAAGAGCTTTCATGATGCGCATGCGTCGACGCCTGAAGAGATGGGTGACGACACGATCCCGGATCAGGTGTCGGGCATCAAGGATCTGGCGACGCAATTTTCATTCATCGATGTAAATCGTGTCGGTATATGGGGACACTCCGGCGGTGGCAACGCGACGGTGTCCGCGATGTTCCACTTCCCTAACTTCTTCAAGGTGGGCTGGGCAGAGAGCGGCAACCACGACAACCGCGACTACGAAGATGATTGGGATGAGCGCTGGGCCGGGCTGGAAGTAATCGGGCCCGATGGCAAGAGCAACTACGATGCCCACGCGAATCAGAACTACGCGAAGAACTTGAAGGGCAAGCTTATGCTCGTTCACGGAACGATGGATGACAACGTGCCACCGAGCAACACGCTGTTGGTGGTCGATGCTTTGATGAAGGCCAACAAGGATTTCGACTTGCTGATGGTGCCGAACGCCCACCATGGCTATCCAGGCGATCAGAGTTTTTACGTGATGCGCCGCCGTTGGGATTACTTTGTGCAAAATCTCGCCGGTGGAGTGCCGCCAGCGGAATTTCACATGACGCCCTATGCGGAAGTGATGAAGAAGCTGCAGGGACCGTCGGAGTAGTGCAGGTAATCGCCAAAGTTCGGCTGTCATCCTGAGAGCGGCGACCAGGGATTTCCGTATTATGCCGAGCGGTATGCTGCTTGAAGCAAAATACGGATGTCCTTCGCCTGCGGCTCAGGATGACGGTCATGGGAGGAAATGGCTGACTGAGGAGGATTACTCCACTACGCTGCCATCAGCAGGTGTTGTGGCGTTGCCGGTAGTTGGCTGCACTT
The DNA here is from genome assembly GCA_903970445.1 of Verrucomicrobia bacterium Tous-C9LFEB. Lineage (GTDB taxonomy): Bacteria > Acidobacteriota > Terriglobia > Terriglobales > Acidobacteriaceae > Granulicella. The sequence goes on from CAJCIP010000058.1 coordinate 56,058, forward strand.
GCCAGCCGTTGCTGGTGTCTACCAGGGTCTTGCTGGACGTGCCATTCCCGGCGAGGTTGGCGCGAACGTCAGCGTAGACGTTTTGCACTTCGGCGGCCTTCGCCCAATCGGGTGCTCCGTCGAAGGTCCAGCGGTAGTTCACGGTTGTTGTTGCACCGGGTTGGCCGTTATTCGGTGTGGAGCTATCAATAGACGAAACGCTGCGATGTCCGTAGCAGAAGTTGCCAAAGCCGGGCTGTGTTGTGTCCGCCGTCCATGCGCCGCGACCCTTGTCGCTCAGGTCATAGTTGTTCACCTGCTTGTCGACGAGACCGAGCAGCTTCTTCTTGTCGCCAGCGGTGCGTGTCAGCAGGCCCTGATCGAATAGAGCGTCAAACTTCTGCGTCTTGTCGGTGTCGCTGGTTTCTGTTTGCACTGGAAACTGCTTTGGCTGCGACCACAGGCAGGCGGGATGCGCTGCATAGTAGGTGTTGATCGCGCTCTTGTAGTTGAGCGTGTTGTCTGCCGTTTTCTTGCATCCACTCATAAGCAGCAAACCGGCCGCGCATAGTACTGCTGTATTCCAAATCTTTTTCATGACCAACCTCGTATCCTTTGGGATGCGCGGTTTGCGGCTTGCGTTCTGCTTAGGCTCGCTTCTCATCCGGCGGCCTCTTTACTCGGCCTTCCATTGTTCCGAGCCATGCCGCACCCATTTGCGGCAGAATGTTTCCTATGGCCAATACACCTTTGTTCACGCCGCGCGAAGCCGCACGCATGCTCGGCATCAGCTATCCGACGATTAAGCAGTGGATACTCGCAGGCAAGCTGAAGACCGCTACGACGCCGGGTGGGCACCATCGGTTGAGTGAAGCCGCGCTGCGCCCGCTATTGACGAAAGACAAGGAGAAGCCCGCAAAGGAATCTCGCGAACGCTATCGTCGTGTTTCCGGACGCAATCAACTCATCGGCCGCGTGTTGAGCGTACGCATCGAAGGCTTGCTTGCGCAGGTGGTGATGGACGTGGAAGGCCAGCAGATCACCAGCATCATTACCGCAGAAGCAGCACGTGAACTGCGGCTGAAAAAGGGTGATGTCGCGGCGGCGTTGATCAAGTCTACCGATGTGATGATCGAGCGAATCGAGCCGTAAATCGTAGCGACTTGGATTGGACGTAAATTTGTTTACGCCGCGCTTGTCGGCATCGAGGGCTAAAGCCTCCGCTTCTAGCGAACACGTCGATCTATCTCGGAGGCCGAAGCCTTCCATCAACCTCAGTCGAAAAGACGGCCCCAGGAGCACCTCTGAATGCGGCTTGAGTCGCCGGGATAGATCGTCGATACGTTACCCGTTGCAGCGTTAGCCACCGAGATGCGACGGCTGCGATACGTCACGATCAAGCGTCGCAGCCATACAGCCAGGACCAAGGCTATCGATTTCAACCATGTAAAATCGTAGTATGCCTTTAAAGAAGTACCTGTCCCTGCGGGTTTGTTCCGCGTACGCAGCCATGTGTTTCTCGCTCTTCGCAGTTTCCCCAATACATGCACAAATTCTCGGAGAACTAAGAGGCCGCATTACGGACGCATCGGGTGCCTCGCTCGCTGGAGCCGAGGTCACGCTCACGCAGACTTCCACTGGGGTGAAACAAAAGTTTGTCTCAACGGGTTCCGGTGAGTTCGACTTCACTCAGCTCAACTCGGGTACCTATAGCGTGCATGTTGTGCTTTCCGGCTTCGCCACTCTCGATCGCAGCAACGTGACTGTAACTACCGGCCAAACGGTGAGTGTTGATTTGCCGCTGAAGGCTGGGGAGGTTGGCCAGACCGTCAACGTAACGTCCGACGTGCCTTTGCTGCAGAGCGCAACCAGCGACATCGCGACGACCATCGTTGGCAGCACCGTACGCGCGTTACCACTGAACTCGCGCAACTTCATCCAACTCGCGCAGCTTGCGCCGGGCGTCGAACTGCCGCCCGGAACGCTGCTGCCGCGCATCAATGGCGGCCGTCCGCGCACGAATGAATACCTTTATGACGGCATCTCGGCTTTGCAGCCTGAGCCCGGCCAGGTGGCGTTCTTTCCCATCATTGATGACATCGCCGAGTTCACGATTGAGGCCAATAACGTGCCTGCGGAGTTCGGACGCTTCAATGGCGGCGTGGTGAACGTGGCAACGCGGAGCGGCGGCAATCAGTTCCACGGCAGCTTGTACGAGTTCTTCCGCAACGAGGATCTGAACGCACGCAACTACTTCGCTTCCGCGGCAGCACGCAAGCCGGAGTATCGCCGCAATCTTTACGGCGGCACGATTGGTGGTCCGGCGCTGCACGACAGGCTGTTCTTCTTCGGCGACTACCAGGGCATCAAGCAGCGGATTGGCGTGACGCGCATCTCCACCGTGCCGACGCTTGCGGAGCGCGGTGGGAACTTCTCCGGTGTATCGAAAATCTATAACCCGGCGACCACTTTGCAGACGGGCACAACCATTACTCGGACGGAGTTCACGGGCGACACAATCAATCCCGCAGTCACACCATTTGATCCGGCGGCCGTTGCACTGCTCACGCGCATACCGACGCCAACAAGCGCGAGCGCAGCGAACAACTACACACGCACGGCGAACGATGACGACCATCAGAATCAGCTCGACTTTCGCGTTGACGGCGCGCGCGGAACACGCGATCGCATCTTCGCGCGCTACACGTATTACAGCGAAGTAGAACAGCCCTCGACGCCGTTTCCGGACGGCTCCGGTGCAATCACGGGCTCAGTGATTGGGACCAGCAGCGTCACTGGACTGTCTAACATTCTCGGCCAGCAGATTGCGATCAACGAGACACACACGTTCTCGCCTACGCTCGTGAACAATTTTCGCATCGGCTACACGCGACGCGGCAACACGCAGGCCGGCGCGCTGCTGGGCAGCACGGCTTCCAATGCGCTCGGCATTCCGGGCATCCCCACCAATGCTGCATTAAGCAATGCTCTGCCGCTGTTTACCTTTACCGGCTTCCAGCAGATAGGATCCAGCGCGAGCACGTCGCAGCAGTACCAGACCGCCGTCGGCGAACTGGTGGAGCAGGTCATCTTCACACGTGGAGCGCACTCGCTGAAAGCTGGCGCTGATCTCCGTCGCTATGAGTTGAATGCGATTTCACCGCCAAATCCGACGGGCTCGTTCGCCTTCACAACGACGGGCACGGATGAAACAGGCACACTCAGCACCGGTGCCAAAGGCGCGGTTGGCGGGAACGCTTTCGCAAGCTTTTTACTTGGCCAGGTAGATACTTTTTCGATCGACCTGCAGCAGCGAACGATTCGTCCGCGCGACTACATTCACGAGTTCTTCCTGCAAGACGACTGGCGTGTTTCACGAAGGCTGACGCTGAACATTGGCGCGCGCTGGACGCTGCATCTGCCCTCTACTGAAACGCACAATCAGGGTGCGGTATTCAACCTCGGTACGCAGCAACTCGATTACCTTGGCGTGAACGGATATCCGCGTTCCGCACGTGAGCTGCACTATGGCAACGTGGCACCGCGTGTCGGCTTCGCGTTTTCCGTGGATGAGAAGACGGTAATTCGCTCGGGCTTCGGCATCGTGTTTATCGATCAGAGCGGCATCACGACGCCGTTCACCACTCCGCAGTATCCGTTCATCCAGAACGTGCAGCAGAAGACTCAGGACAGCTACACGGCTCCGTTCAAGCTTTCGAATGGGCCCACTGTCGTGCCAGTCGGGCTAACGCCGAACGCAGGTCTTGGACAGAGTGTGTACACAGCGAACCGGCAGGCGGGTTCCGGCTATGTCGAGCAGTACAACCTCGCCGTGCAGCGTTCGGTTACGACCAACTTCTCCTTCGAAGTCGCCTATGCCGGCTCGCACGTTGTGCATGTCGGCATTCCTGATCAGAACTTGAACCAACTCACGGCGACGCAGCTCGCCATGGGGACGGCGCTGACCGCGAAGGTGACCAACCCGTACTACGGCCAGCTGCCATCGTCGTCGACGCTGGACACGCCGACCATTGCCGAGGCACAGCTGCTCAAGCCGTATCCGCGTTTTCAAAATGTCGCTATCTACCGCAACAATACGGGTACGACGAATTACAACGCGATCGAGGCAAAGGTGCAGCAGCGGATGAACCACGGGTTATCTATGCTTTTTGCCTATACACATTCCAAGCTGATCGATGATGCGTCGTCGGTGTTCTCTTCGACAGTGCTTTCCTCGCCAAACACTTCCTCGCTCGTTGCGGCCGACACCTATCGCCCTTACCTCGAACGTGACTCGTCTTCAGGGGACATGCCGAATGTGTTGACGGCGAGCGGGACGTGGGAGATCGCGAAGTTTGCGGGACATGGGTTCCTCACGCCGGTGCTTGGTGGCTGGACGCTCGATGGTATCTACACAATGCAAAGCGGCATGCCTGTCACGGTGACGCAGGCAACGAATAACAACAGCTTCGCAGGGATTGTGTTGCAGCGGCCCAACATTGTTGCGAACCCGAAGATCGCGAGCAATCAGCGCACCGTCAACCACTGGTTCAATAACGACAGTCCCACCGTCGCTACCAGCTACCAGGGCACGCCGGCCTTTACCAACGCGCCGCAGTTTACCTTCGGGAGCGCTTCTCGTAATCCAGTGCGTGGGCCTGCATTCCGCGACCTGGACATGGCGTTGGTCAAGCACACGCGCTTCGGTGAGCACTTCGACGCAGAGTTTCGCGCGGAAGTGTTCGACGTGACGAACACACCGGCATTCGCGCAGCCGAGCGGGTCCTACGGAAGCGCCGCGTTCGGAACGATTACGGCTACTGTGACTGATCCGCGTGTTGTGCAGTTCGCGTTGAAGCTGACGCGGTAGTGTTCACAACTCAGAAACAACGAGCGCTCAGGATCTTTGGGGCACGGGTTGTTTCACGAAGCGGTCGCGCACGAAAGCGAAGCTCAGCCAGACAAAGTCGACCACCAGCGCGATGCCACCGCCGATAGCTGTGTTCAGCATGCGAAAGTGCGCCGCCGCCGGTTGCGAAAAGCCGCCGAAGCGGAAGGAGTACACGATGTACAGCGTGAGAAAGAGCGAAAAGAGCGCATAATTCACGGCCTGCACGGCGTACGAAGCCCACGCACAGATCATCACCAGCGCGAAGACGATTGGCGTCGTGGTGTGCAGATACAGAGCTGAGAGCACCGCGATCGTCGCTCCGGCAACAGTGCCCAGCAGCCTTGCGGTTCCACGGCTGAGTGTATTCGTCCACTCAGGCTTCAACACGAGCACGGCGGTCATCGGCGCCCAATAGCCGTTGGGCAAGTGACGATGCCGGTAAAACAAAGTGGCGCTGCACAACGTTACCGCGAGGCGAACAATGTAGCTAACAGTCGCGGACGCGCTGCTACTGCGCAGGGACTTGATGACCGCGTTCCAGAGGTCCCTCACGCGGTTGCGCAGCCGGTAATGCAGCGGCGGGGCTGACTGCGATGCGAAGGTGACACGCCGAAACCGATGCGCGATGGCGTACACCGTGATCTGCAGCAGGCCGCCAAGAATAATCATCGAAGCGCGCCCGATGGCATAATGCGGGCCAAGCGGAAAACCGCCGGCGATGATGGCAAAGACGGCACACTGTTGCCCGATCCATCCCGCGGTGGCGCTCAGATCCGCCAACAATCCGTAGTTGATCGACGCAATCACGGCGACGAGGATCACTCCAGGTGTCCACTGCGCAGCGAGACTGCCGATGAGGGTCGCCGAAGCAATCCCCAAGGTCAGGATCGACATGCTTAGCAGCGTGGAAGCAAGCGCTTCGTGGAAAACGGCAAAACCCACAGTAAACGCCGCACCCGCTGCGATCGCGCCAGCGCTGGCGTGTCCCGTGGCATGACCAACAATCAACGCGATGGCAATCGCGATTGTGGACTGCACGGCACGCCGAGGCGCGCGGTTCGCCCAAGGAAAGGCAACTGTGTCGACCGAGATGTCTTGCAGGAGGGGCATCGAAGTAGTTGGTGTAATTAGACTGTCGGCCTAGAGCATTCAACTCGGAGAAGATTAGCGCACGATATGTATTGGGCAGCCGACATCAATCCTGGCCCATGCACGATCCGTCGTGATCGCCTCTGCGTTTGACTGGAGAGCCAGAGCAAGACACGCGCGGTCCCCAAGAGAAAGACCGGCATGTTTCGTTGAGGCCTGAAGAAGTCCCGTCATTCTCGCCTGCTCTGGGGTAAAGATCTCAATCGCGTGTAATAGCCCAAAAACTGCTTCAATGCGGTGAGTCTCAAGCATGTTGATTTGGTGCAACTTCGTCCAGACTTCGGCGAAATTGACCGAACTCATGGTTGAACCCTTAAGATAGCCGAGAGCATTTATGTTCAGCTGCTCCCTAAACAAAACGGCGAGGAGGAAGGAAGAATCGAGCACATACTTACTCACGTGCCGCTTCAGCCCGCCTTTCGGCAATCAATTCTTTTGATAAATCGCGCTTGGATGGATTGTGCTTGCGGACCTCTTCACGAGCCGCTTCCACAATCGCGCGGACTTCTTCCAAGGATTTGCGTGGCTTCGAAGCTTGGGCGGACGCAGCCTCAAGAGCGGCGCTCAGAACAAAACTGCTGACGGAGCGATTAGCACGCGCGGCTGCCTGAGTCAGCACCTTATGCTGCCCGGGCGTTGCACGAACTCCAAGCGGCTTACGGGTAACGGATAATACGGCCATGTAGACAGTATGTATACAGATAAGAGGGCGGTCAACCTTTGGATGGTCAAGTTCTCACTCACTGCGGCGGCCTAGATTTATCCCGGAATCATCCGCAGCACCTTCAGCAAGGCCTCGCGTGGAATTCTCTCCTGCGTTCCCGTTGCAAAAGTTTTCACCGTTACGGTATGACTCGCTACTTCGTCTTCGCCCAGCAGCATAATGTGGCGCGCTAGTTTGTCGGCGGTGTCGAAGCTCTTGCGCAGCTTGAAGCTGCCGTCGCCGACTTCGATGGTCAGCCCTTCTTTACGCAGATCGCGTGCGAGCTTCAGGGCTGCGGCGTTCTGCCCGGCACTCAAAGGGGCGATGTAGGCGTCAAGCTTCCTGGCTTTTTCAACCTGCGATTCTATGTCCGAGCCTGCTTGCTTCGCGTCGCGCTCGGCTTCTTCGATCTGCGCCTGCAGCGTGAGGATGAGGCGGTCTTCACCGATGGCGAAGCCAATGCCGGGGGCTTTCGGGCCGCCGAGCATCTCGCTTAGGCCGTCGTAGCGTCCGCCCCCGAGCAGCGCGTTCTGCGTGCCCAGTCCAGTGGTTACCGTGAATTCGAAGGTGGTGCGTGTGTAGTAGTCGAGTCCGCGCACGAGGCGCGGATTCACGTGGTACGGCACGCCACAGGCATCGAGCGCGGCGAGCACCTGTGCGAAGTGTTCGCGCGATGCGTCGCTCAGGAAGTCCGCAATCTTTGGCAGCGCATTGATGATGTCCTGGTCCTGTTCCTCTTTTGAATCAAGTACGCGCAGAGGATTGGTTTCCGCCCGGCGCTGATTGTCAGGGCACATGCGTTCTCGAACTGGAGCAAGTGCTTCGCGAAGAGCGACGTTAAAACGCGTGCGATCCTCTGCATTGCCGACTGAGTTCAGTTCCAGCCGCCAGCCTTTTACGCCCAGTTCATCAAGGTAGCTCGCGAGCATTTCCAGCAGCTCGGCGTCACGCAACGGTGACTCCGAGCCGGATGTCTGCGGGCCGATGACCTCCGCGCCAATCTGCCAGAACTGGCGATAGCGGCCACGCTGCGGGCGCTCGCGCCGAAACTGCGGACCGATGTAATACAGCTTTTGCAGCGAGCCTGTCTCGCCGAGTTTGTGCTCGATGTACGCGCGAACGACACCGGCGGTGGATTCAGGGCGAAGCGTGAGCGACTGCGCTTTTTCGCTGGCCGCGCGCGCGCGGTCTTCCCAGGTGAACATCTCTTTCGACACGATGTCTGTTTCTTCGCCCACCGAGCGCGAGAACAGCGAGGTGTCTTCGAAGATGGGAGTGCGAATTTCGCCGAAACCATAGCGTGCAAACACGGCCCGAGCAGTAGATTCGACATGGTTCCAGAGGGGCGTCTGGTCGGGCAGCAGATCGCGCGTTCCGCGAACCGCTTTGATGGTTGGGCGCGGCTGAGTTTTCGCCGCACCCTCTTGGTTGCTTGAGCTCATAGAGCTTCAAGTTTAGCGAACTTACCGCACCAGTTCGACCGGCGCTACTGGTCTGCTGTTCATCTGCGATTCTTCGAGCTCGCGCGTTTGGATTCTCGTATCGACCAGGAAACCCACGCCGATCGCCAACGGAATGAGCGCTGCGGCCGCGCCGGAAAGCACTTCGCGGATCTGCAAAACAGCAGAGAGCACGATAAAGAAGAGCGCGACACCGACCCCCGTGAAGAGAAGCACAATGCCTGCACGGCGTGAATTAGCGCGGCGCCTCGCAAGATTTACATCAGGCCGTCCGTGGATAGCGGCCAGTTCGGCGGGTGTGGGCGGCGGAGCGATGCCTTTGGCGATGGCCGCAAGGCGCTCCTGTCCCTCGATCTCGCGGGTGCGAATGCCTGACCAGATGCCCGCAACGACAATGCCCAGAATCATGAGGCAGCCTGCGACAGGAACGCTGAAAGGGCTTGAGAGTGGGCCTTCGGAAAACATGGCAAGAAGTTCGAGGTGCATAGAGTTCTCCTGGTGAAACGATTTGTTCTTACGGCGAGCTTTGACTTCGGGCGCTTCACAAAGTTTCAGCAGGCCGTGTGAAACTTTGTGAAGCGTTTGCAGTCAAACACGACTCGGCGGAAGCTCACGATGCGAGACCTAACCAGCCCGGAGAACTTCGAAACGCTCGTGCGCGATCATCAGGGCATGGTGTTCCGCACGCTGACGCGCATGACCGGAGCCGGCGCGCATGTGGAGGACCTTGCGCAGGAAGCCTTCCTCCGGCTCTACCGAGCGCTACCCGAGTTTCGTGGCGATGCTTCGGTGTCTACGTATCTTTACCGTATCGTCGTAAATCTGGCGCAGGACGAGTGGAAGCGCCGGCGCAAGGACCGTGAGTACATCCGACACGCACCAGAAGCTTTTGCGGGCGAAGACGAAGCCGACGCGTGGCTGGAAAATATGCCAGGTGCGGAGTGGGATGAGCATGCGCGAACGCCAGAGCAACGATTCTCTGACGCCGAGGTGAAGTTAGCTGTGGACGAGGCCTTGCTTGAATTGCCCGAAAACGAGCGTGCAGTGCTCGTCCTCTATCACCAGGAAGAATGCACTTACGACGCCATCAGCGAAGCGCTTGGCATGCCCATCAACACCGTGCGCACGCATCTGCACCGTGGGCGTAAGCGGCTGAGCGAATTGGTGCGGACCCAACTTACATGCCACGCGCGTCTAATCCACTATCCTGCACAGGCAGGTGCACGATGAAAGGCAGACGACCGAAATGATCAACAAGCAGCATGAGGCATTGGAGAACTCGATCACTGTCGCGCTCGAGCAGCCACAGAGCCCTGCGATTCCAGCTAATTTTGCCGCACAGGTAGCGGCACACGCCGCAACGCTGCCGCGCCGATCTCCTGTGGCGCGTCCACGCTATGCGCGCGCTGTTTCTATTTTGTTGACTGCTGTCCTGGTTGTGGCCCTCTTTATTCTGGCGCCGCATGCGCAACCGAGCTTTTCCAGTGTTGGCTTCGATATAGAGTTGATGGCGACTGCACTGCTTGGAGCTCTGTTGTATTGGCTGACACGCGTGCACGGCGAGTCGCGTTAACGGGGAAAGAGAACCATTCTTCAGACATCATGCCGCCCTTCTCGGGGCATCGCATGGTGTGAGACAACGAAGCCCTGACTTCCGCGGGCTTGCCGAGGAGGCTTCATGAAGATGAAAGTAATCTGCCACGGACTGTTATTCGCAGTTCTGGCCACGCCTGTCGCGCTGTCCGCGCAGCAAATGAATCCACCGTCTACAACGCCGCCGCCGGTAGCCGCACCGCCGCCAGGCACCGTACCCATTACTTCGCAAACTCCCGCAGGCCCGGGCGTCGATCCAACCGCACCCACGGCGGAAAAGGGGAAGGCGCACCACAAGAAACACAAAGCGAAAGCAACCGTACCGGCACCTCAGCAACCGGCACCGCAGTAAGAAGGAACCACGCGCAACGGGTTGCAGCCACTCATCGAGCCGAAAGATACACCTGTTTGTAGTCGAGGTAGTTGCGGGCGTAGGTCTGGATGGTTTCAACGTCGGCGTCGGTTAATCCTCGCCGCACTTTGCCCGGCAGGCCGGCTACGAGGCTTCTCGGCGGGATCACTACGCCTTCGGGAACCAGGGCGCCGGCAGCCACAATCGACTCACGCCCTATCAAAGCGCCATTAAGAACGACCGCTCCGATACCGATCAGCACATCGTCTTCGATTGTGCAGCCATGCACTGTGGCATTGTGCCCGATGGTCACGCCAGAACCAACGATGACGGGATGTAGATTGCGCATTCCGTGGAGCACGGCGCAGTCCTGCACGTTGCTGCGTGCTCCAATGCGAATGGAGTGCACGTCGCCGCGCAAGACGGCGTTCATCCAGACGCTGGTGTCCTCGCCAAGCTCCACATCGCCTATTACCTGCGCGGAGACGTCAACGTAAGCTCGAGCGCCCACAGTGGGACGCTTGTTTCCGTAGGGCCTCAGCATGAATGCGAGTGTACCTCGCTGTACATAGCTTCCATGAAGGCGAACAAGTGGTGAAGCCGGCGCCGAATTGTGGCTTATAACCAATTTTTCTATCGCCACCGCTCAGAAGCGGAGATATGCTTAACGATGCGTTCAGGATCCAAGAACGCATGTGTACGGGCCAGCAGGCAGGTTTGGAGGTGTATTTACCTTGGCAGAAGTTCGTGTCCAAGAAGGCGAACCCCTTGAGAATGCGTTGCGCAGATTTAAGCGCAAAGTGCAGACGGAAGACATCATCAAGGAGGTGAAGCGTCACTCTTTCTACCTGAAACCAGGCGAGAAGAAGCGCGTGAAAGAAGCGCTCGCACGCAAGCGTAACAACAAGAAGAAGCGTAAAGAGCAGGACTAATGTCCTCTCTTTGAGCAAAGAAGGCAAAAGAAATCGGGGAGAAAGTCCAGAGAGACTCTCCCCGATTTGCCGGACAGCCTGAATCTACGGCGTTCGATCAAGAAGCGAAGAAGTCGGGCCGGCTAGTAGACAAGTTGTACAGGCTTGAACATGTTGCGCAGGGGATCTTTTTTCCGAGGAAGACCACTGGTGACGGTTCATCCTTATCCCGCACGATGGGAGAAGGTGTATGGATTTCGCCGATAGGTTTTTGAAGTGTTGTGATTGTGAAAACGATTTCGTCTTTACTGCCGGGGAGCAGCTGTTTTTCTTCGATAAACAGTTTAAGAATGATCCCAAACGCTGCAAGCTATGCAAGGCAAAACGCGCAGGCGTGGGGCGCATTGCGAGTGGCGGCCCGAGTGTGACCGCACTCCCCCTTTCGCGCACGGAAACGCGCACGAAATGCTCTGCGTGCGGCATTGAGACGACCGTGCCATTCAAGCCAACCCAGGGCAGGCCTGTCCTGTGCCGGTCTTGCTTCCAGTCCAAACGCGTGCCTGCTACCGTGGCAGCCCATGTCGGTACCTCAGCCGAGACGGTGGAGATGATCCAGGATTCTCTTCCTACGCCGGAACTGCTCGCAGCTATGGCCGGAGCCCCGCAAGCATAAGCGATCTCGCCCTTTCTTGAAATCGTTACACTGAATGGATGCATCCGGTGTCCCAGCCCGGTGATGATGCGCTTGTGCGCCACCGGTGCGGCGTCGGCGATTTCGAAACTACCATCTGTTCTGACGGGACTTTTCTGCTCGACGGCGGAGCCATGTTCGGCGTTGTACCAAAGACGCTTTGGTCGCGCCGCATGCCCCCGGACGACAACAATTGTGTTCTGCTTGGCCTGAACACGTTGGTCGTCAGAACTGGCACAGCCGTTGTTGTGATCGAGACAGGAATCGGCAACAAAGTCTCGCCAAAGATGCGAGCCATCTTCAAGAATCAGCAGCAGCTTCCGCGGTCGCTGGAGGCAGCAGGCGTTCACCTGGCTGAAGTGACGCACGTCATCAACACGCACCTGCACTTCGACCACTGCGGCTGGAACACCACGCTGGAAGCGGACGGAACCACCACCCCCACCTTTCCCAACGCCATGTACTACGCAGCGGCGGGCGAGCTTGCGCACGGTCGCAGGCAGTTCGAACGTGACGCCATGAGCTACCTCGGCCCGAACTACAATGCGCTCATTGCCAGCGGCCAGCTTACACTTGTGGATCCGCACGGTGCGGGCGAATTCACCCCATCGGACCCGCGGCTTGCCGGGCCGGAGCAGCTGCCGCCTATTCCAATCTGCACCGAGCTTGAGCTGCTGCCGGGGATTTCCGTAGAGCCGCTTCCTGGACATACTGCAAGTCTGCTCGGGGTGCACGTTACCTCGGGCGAGGAGCATGCCTGCTATCCCGGAGATCTTTTCCCAACGCACCATCACCTCGACCCAACATGGGTCATGGGTTTCGATCTCGATCCTCTAACATGCATCGGGCAGCGCAAGAAGTTTCTCGCACGAGCAATTTCTGAAAAGTGGATGGTGTTTTTCACGCACGATCATCAAATGCCGGCTGCGCGCCTCGAATGGAGCGACCGAGGGAAGCCGATGGTAGCGAACGGCTGAGACAGTGATCCGCTTGCCGCTTGCAGTTGCCCGGCAGAACGAAATCTTTGCACGGTAGATATCGGTTGCGATATCAAATGCAAGCTATTTGTACCGAAATACCCCGGACGGGGGACGCGGTGCGATGCATGCATTTGCAATGCTTTTCCGAAGCGCGAAGTAGTCGCGTTCGAGGAGCTCGTTTTAGCCCTCTCCATTGCTGAGCAGTATCTTGGAGACTTCATGGAACACACAGGAATGCTGGCGCTCGAAGCGCCGACCGGCCACATTGAGCAATCAGTACACGGCATTGAAGAAGCGTTTTCGTTTAGCGCTCTACGAAGCGACCGCGGCAGTGAAGCAAGCAGGTTCCTCTTCGCAGCGGCCCACCATTGCACCCAGGAAGATGCTTCCCTCGGCAGCTTCCCCGGGAAATTTGCCTGGATTGCCGTTGTGCTCTTTGTTCTGGGCGTTCTGATCGCGGTCGTAGGCTAGAACAAACGGCCCGCATTGCTGCAGGCCGTGTCCTTCGGCTTTTGGCGCAGGTTGGAACGCTCTACTGAACCGCGATCTCTGCGGAAGCGTTGTTCCAGCTGGCGGAACTGACTTGCGCATAAGGCGCAACGTTGCCGTTTGAGCCTGCTGAGAACTCCAACACTGAGTACGCGTAGCCGCTTCCAGAAACTGTCTGGAGCGGCAGATACATGTTCCCGGCGGTATCCAGGCGGAGCGCCCCGGCGGCACTCAAACCGCTGGACAGTGTTGTGGCACTACCGCTGATTGTCCTGAGCGGGGTGGCTGCTCCTGTAGAACCCGGGGAATATTCCAGTAAGGTCGATAGGTTCGTGCCGCTGATCGTGCTGGTTGTTGCATCGATGTTGTCACTTGCATCAACGGCGACTCCCGTGAACGCAAAGCCCGCAGGCGCCGTGAGCGAGTTTATCGGTGGAACATTGCCATTGGCTCCCGCGGCGAACACAAGAATGCTTCCACCTGTACCGCTCGTATTCAACGACGACAAATAGATCGCACCCGTCGCGTCGACGGCAAGCGATTCCGGCGAGCCGATCGTCGTATTTGCTCCGGAAATTGTTCTCGTCGGTGTTGCGGCTCCTGAAGCGGTGCCGGCATAGACGAAGATGTCGCCGGAATCGTCCGCGACATAGAGGGACCCCGCGCTGTCTGTAGCCATCGAGATGGGAAGTGTCGCGAGGGTGATCGTCCTGGTGGCTGTGGCCGAACCGGAAGCCCCTGCGGGATAGACGTTGATGGTGTATGCGTTGGCCGTGTTGACTCCCCCCGCGTAGATTTGGCCAGAGGTGTCCACTGCCACGGCGTCGACTGCGAGATTTGTAGTAAGAGTAAGCGCAGGCGTGACGCTTCCACTGGAACCTGCGGCAAACTTCAGAATCTGGTCCGTGCCTAGTGTGTTGTTGTTCTGGATGACATACACCGATGCCGTTATGGCGGCTGTTGGTGTTGGCGGCAGGGGAGAGACGATAGCAGGCGGCCCGCCTTTATCGCTGCAGCCTGCCAAAGCAAAGATGGCTGAGCCGCAAAGCGCGGCTGAACGATGCTTCCAGAAAGATCTCATTCGTCCTCTTCGAATCCTGAGTAGAATTAGCCCTCTCGCGCTGTGTTCATCCTCCAAACCCTAGGGTGCGGAGAAAGGCTTACCGAGAGATGACCGTGTTTGACGCCGGAAGTTGCGCTCGATCCTCTACCGGCTACAAAGGAGGCAGCCACTGACCAGCTTTGCCGCGAACCCTGTTCTTCGCATCCAATCTCGCTACCGAGTATTGACGTGACCGAACTTATGGCGTCGCTGCCCTCCTATGGCATGCGCGCTTCGGTCGAAACATTCAAAAGATGCAGCAGTTTGGTTGGTTTTCACTAACGAGCTTGGCAAGGAACTGAAGAATGGAATTCCACATCTCGCGGAGCGTTCGAGAGAAATTGAATACCACCGACCTGCACTTCAGCTACACGGGCAATGTGGTGTTTGCGAATGTTGCGGCCAGCCGGCGGTTGGCAAAGCAGTTGAACGACGCTCGCGGAACGGACACGACGGCGGACGCCACGGTAAATGCCGGCGCTCTCTTTGCGATGGGTCTGATCGATGAACTGAATCACGCACTGATCGCTCGTTATCGCGAGGACATTGATCCAGCCGTTCTCAGCGAAGCCCTGCGATGGCTTCAAACGCAGAATGGCAATGAGAACGCGCAAAGACTGCTTCTGACATTTACTGATACATTCCCCAACACCGAAGTCTTCAGCGGCAAGATGAACGCCGCGCAGTGGCTTTCTGGGATCACCGAGCGCCTGCCGAACCAGGAAGCAGCGGTTGAGGAGCTGCTGCTGCTGTGGCTCTCGAACATCAATCCCGCGTATAAGCCCTTCCGCGAGTTGTTCGACGACACGTCTCTGCGAACGGAAACGAAGTATGAGGACGTAACGAACGCGTTGCCGGAATACTTCAGCACGCGGCCGATGCTCTCGCCAGAAGCAGGAACGCTGCTTGACGCCCTGCGCGCGCCGATGCTCGCCTCGCCGGATTCCATTACCGGTCAGCTTGAGTTCATCCGCGAGAGATGGACTGAATATCTGGGTGAAGACCTCCGCCGGGTCTTACTTGCTATTGATACGCTTCGCGAGGAAGACATTGCGATCTGGATGCGCTTTCATCCGCCTGGGCCGGATTTTCATCGTCACGGCGCACCTGGTCGCGGCTATGAAGACTTCGAGGGGGATGAGTACGTTGGCTTCGATGATGAATGGATCATAGGTCCAGGTGGCGTTCGCCAGCGCCGCTATTCGACGGATTACCAGGCGCCGCTGAACGAGTACGAAGCTTTCAGCGCCGACCAGGCCTGGATGCCGAACGTGGTGATGATTGCCAAGAGCACCTACGTCTGGCTCGAGCAGCTTTCGAAGAAGTATCAGCGGCACATCCATCGGCTTGATCAGGTTCCCGATGAGGAGCTGCGTCTACTCGCCAGCCGCGGCATTACGGCGCTCTGGCTCATCGGTCTCTGGGAGCGCAGTATCGCTTCCAAAACGATCAAGCACCTGCGCGGCAACAGCGATGCAGTGGCATCGGCGTATTCGCTGAAGAGTTATGACATAGCCGAAGACCTGGGCGGCAACAGCGCGTACGAGCGTCTGCGCGAAAACGCGGCGAAAGCAGGATTGCGGCTCGCCAGTGATATGGTGCCGAACCACATGGGTATTGATGCCGACTGGGTGATCGATGACCCAGAAGCCTTCCTGTTCCGCTGGGAGAGTCCATATCCGAGCTACAGCTTCAATGGGCCTGATCTGTCCACGGACTCGCGTGTCGAGATCAAGATCGAAGACCATTACTACGACCAAAGCGACGCAGCCGTGGTGTTTCGTCTGCGTCACCACAGCAATGGCGCGACGCGCTACGTGTACCACGGCAACGACGGCACAACGTTCGCCTGGAACGACACCGCGCAACTTGATTATTCGCAGGCGCGTGTTCGCGAGCAAGTCATGCAGGCGATCCTTCACGTTGCACGCAAATTCCCGATCATCCGTTTCGACGCTGCGATGGTGCTCGCGAAACGCCACGTGCAGCGGCTATGGTTTCCGCTGCCGGGTGCAGGCGGATCAATTCCTTCGCGCGCGGAAAGTGCGATGTCGCAGGAAGAGTTCGACGCGATCATGCCTGCTGAATTCTGGCGTGAAGTTGTGGATCGCGTGGCTACTGAAGTTCCTGGCACGCTGCTGCTCGCGGAGGCTTTCTGGATGCTCGAAGGCTACTTCGTCCGCACGCTCGGCATGCATCGTGTGTACAACTCCGCCTTCATGAACATGCTGCGTGATGAAGAGAACGCAAAGTATCGCTCCTACATGAAGAAGACGATGGAGTTTGACCCGGACATCTTGAAGCGCTATGTGAACTTCATGTCGAACCCGGATGAGCGCACGGCGATCGATCAGTTCGGCTCAGGCGATAAGGCGTTTGGTGTCGCGATCCTGATGTCGACGATGCCTGGACTTCCCATGTTCGGTCATGGACAAATCGAGGGCTACACAGAGCGCTACGGCATGGAATTCAAGCGCGCCAAGATGGATGAATGGCCGAACGAAGGTCTTGTCGCGCGGCACGTACACGAACTCGCTCCACTGTTGAAGAAGCGTTATATCTTCGCGGAAAGTGCGAACTTCCTTCTTTATGATTTCTGGCATGAGTCCGGCGGCGTTGACGAGAATGTATTTGCGTACTCCAACCGCCACGGTGATGAACGGTCGATCATCCTCTACAACAATCGTTATGAAGGCACGCGCGGAACGATTCATGTGTCGGCGGCGTCGATGGACAAAGGCAGCGGCGAACTGCGACAGCGCACCATCGTGGAGGGGCTTGGCCTGCCTGTGCAGGACGGCATGGTGATGGCGTATCGCGATCGGGCGTCCGGCTTGGAATATCTGCGGCGCTCCACCGACTTCAATCAACAGGGCCTCACGATCAGCCTGCGGGGGTATCAATATGCGGTGCTGCTGGACTGGCGCGAGCTGCAGTCGACGACCGAGCAGCCATGGGATCGCCTTTGTGACGCGCTGAACGGCAACGGCGTCTACAGTGTGGACGAGGCGATGACAAAGCTGCGTCTGCAGCCGCTGCACCAAGCGCTGCGTAAAGCGCTAAGTGCAGACAACATTCAGGTGCTGGCTGCAGTTGCTGCCGGCCAGATCAAGGACACTGCGGCGGCCGCAAAGAGCGATGCTTCAGTCGAGATTGAAGTCAAGCTGAAGCCGTTTGTCGAACAGGGCGAGGATTTTCTTGCACTGGCACCGGAGTTCCTGAATGAGGGTACAGCCCACGAGTCAGAGGCCACGAAGCAGGAAGACGCCGAACCTGCAGGGTCTCACGCGATTGAAAACGAAGCGGAGGCCTTGCCCGGCCTGGCTCAGGATGCTCTTGCTGCGACGAGCCTGCTGCGTCGTGCACAGGAGTTTTCCGACGATTGGCCTGTCAGCGTTGATCGTTTGATTCCCTGCTCGGAGGCAGCCATTTCCGTGGTGCAGGTGTGGGCGCCGGTGATTGCTTACATCTTGATTCGTAATCTTGCCTTACAGAAAACAGAACTTTCTCGGGCGTTTGACAAGCTCCAACTCCGCTCGGCATTGGCCGAGATTTTCTCGTCGCTGGGCATGGAAGGCGACAATGCCTGGCGCGCTGCGGCCAGAGTGAGGTTGCTGCTGGCACAGAGCGAGTTGAATCTCGAAGAGGAAGTAGCCAAGCCCGAGTTCTGGAAGGATTCGGATGTACGCTGGCTCGCGAGCGTGAATGAATCGGACGGCAAGACCTACTTGAATAAGGAAGCGTTCGAAGAGGTTCTCACCATTCTTCAGGTTCCGGCGCTCCTGGCCCTGCCTCAGCCTCCAGCAACGCTCGCCAAGGCATCGACGACAGTAACTGGTCTGGAAGCGATAGAAGATGAGCTGAAAAAGCTCATAGAGGCTGCACAAACTTCCGGCTATCAGGTCGACGCGTTGATTGAGCTGCTTCAACCAACGATGACAAAGGGAACAGAGAAGCAGAGCAGCATTTCAGAAGAGACACAGGAAGTTCTGCGTTCTTAGAACCCTTACCGCATCGTCCTACTCGATGATGTTGGACGGCGTCATCCTGCGCCTGAGCCGTGACCTACCGTCGGTGCATTCGATGATAGATTCTCTGAATTGCGATTGTTCGCCGGCAGCGCGACTCCCGACATCGAGTCCCTGTAACGCACAGGATACTTATTCATCGTACGCAGGTACGCATGCATTGCGATAACGGCGATTGCAACGGCCAGCGCCGACTCGAGCAGCGCCACCGGAAGATCGTGGCGCAGTTTCTGTGAGCATGCGCGGCGCACGTGGTATCCGCCCCATGTTCCCACCACTGCACCAAGGGCGCCGAAGATGATGCCTCCGGCCAGAGGCTCCAGATAGGCAGTCGCGATGATCGCTCCGCAGAGTGCGCCAAAGAAGACGCGCCCTGCCGCCGGGAAAATGGACGTCCTGTTTGGCGTGAAGGGCAGGGTGTCGCCGATGAACTCACCTACGGCAAACACTGTGAAGATCACGACCGAAATGATGTTCCCGGTCCAGAAAGCCCAGGTGTTATGCACGTTAAGCTGACCGCGCCAGGCAAACCAGCAGATGACCGCAATCGGGGTCATGCTGCGCATGCCTGTAGCAACGCCAAGTAGAAACATCCACTCCATAGACTGCCAACTCTCTCAGAACGCTTTCTTTGCAGGATTTGCTAGGCCCGCAGCCATTCGTATAAAGGAAAGTCCTCCGCCAGCTCGTTCACTTGCCCGCGAATTTCGGCGAGCTTCGCACTGTCGTTACGATGCGCCAGTGCTGTTGCGATCCAGCCGGCAATGGTCCGCATCTCGTCTTCTTTCATGCCACGCGTCGTCAGCGCCGGCGTTCCAAGGCGAACGCCGCTTGGCTTGAGCGGCGGATTTGTATCAAAGGGAATCGCATTCTTGTTCACGGTGATGCCGGCAAGCCCGAGTGCAGCTTCGGCTTCCGAGCCGAGAATGCCTTTGGCAAACACATCGATCAGGATCAGGTGCGTATCGGTGCCGCCCGAGATCACGCGGTAGCCTTCGGCCTGCATGGCTTCGGCCAGCGCCTTGGCATTTGCCACTGTTTGCGCGGCGTAGGCGGCAAACTCCGGCTGCAAAGCCTCGCGAAACGCGACTGCCTTTGCCGCCATGATGTGGACCAGAGGTCCACCCTGCTGCCCTGGAAAGACACTGCGGTCGATGCCAGCAGCAAACTCCGCCTGGCAGAGGATCATGCCCGAGCGCGGACCGCGCAGTGTCTTATGTGTCGTGGTTGTCACCACGTGTGCGTGCGGCACCGGCGAGGGATGCACGCCCCCCGCAACAAGGCCGGCGAAGTGCGCCATGTCAATCAGCAGATAGGCGCCGACTTTGTCCGCGATCTGGCGCATGCGAGGGAAGTCGAACATGCGTGGATATGCTGAGCCACCGCCGATGAGCAGCTTTGGCTTTTCTGCGATCGCCTGTTCCTCAAGTTCGTCGTAGTCGATGGTTTCGGTGTCCTGACGCACCTTGTAGCTGACCACGCGATACAGCTTGCCGGAGAAGTTCAGCTTGTGTCCGTGTGTGAGATGGCCGCCATTGGCCAGGTCGAGACCAAGGATGGTGTCGCCCGGTTGCAGCAGTGTCATGTAGGCGGCGGCATTGGCCTGCGACCCTGAGTGCGGCTGCACATTAACGTGGTCGGCGCCAAACAGTTCTTTGGCGCGGCTTCGGGCAAGGTTCTCCACGACGTCAGCGTATTCACAGCCGCCGTAATAGCGCTTTCCTGGATAGCCCTCCGCGTATTTATTGGTGAAGACGGTTCCAGAGGCCTCCAACACGGCACGAGATACGAAGTTCTCGCTGGCGATCATTTCCAGCCCATCGTGCTGACGCTCTGCCTCGCACGCAACCTGCGCGGCGATGTCGGGGTCAGCAACGGCGAGAGGAGCGTTGAAATCAATCGGCATACAGGCGATTCTACGCGTCGGCATGCCGCGCCTAACGCGGAGGTTGCAGAGCAGGTGACCGGGTGCGGGATAACCAACTCATTCCGCAAGAATTTCAATAAACCCACGCTTCAGTGTTGCGGAGGACGTATGGCGGCCCAGATCATCCTGTTTCCGAAAGTCGCAAGCGTGAAGGAAGAGATCGTTCACGGCGAGTATGGTCCGATGCCGCAAACTGCTGCTCGCCGTTGTCCTTCGCTCACGGCCCTTCACCTTGTAAAGTCCAGGAGTCAGCAAGCAGCCTTGCGGATCGTGGAAGATGTCTGCCGTGAGCATGACGTCCCGCATCCCACCTATGGATCACTATCAGAACGCTCCTCCGCATTCTGGGCTACTTTGCCGATGCCTCCTGCACGCGTAGAGACTCCCGTTTCGGTCGCGAAACGCCTGGCACACGTTCTTCTCCCGATCAATGAGCTCGCATAAGCGATCCGCAGCGCCGAACAATTAAAAACGCAAGTAACCAGGTAATGCACACCGCGTGGGATGGGGTAACGCGCCAATGTTTTTCTAGTCTGTCTTTGCGGTCGAAGGGAAACAGCTTCCCCGTAAAGGAGATTCACCCAATGCACGATTTCGCAATTGCCGCCACCTTCCTCATGATGGTTTTTTCGCCTGTCTTTGTCACACTGTTCTACCGCGAAGGCGAAGAAATCGGACAGGCATAAGACTTCCCGATTGCTGCACACAAAGACTCGCCGCTGCGACTACTGGCTGGAACGATCCCAGACACGCAGGGCGTTCGTCTTTAAGCCGCTGAGGTTGGCTGCGCAGCAAGCTGCTTGAACGATCTGTATATGAAGCTGCCCAGATACCATCCATCGATGTATTTGAACGGTGTCTCTCCGGTCGTGTAATGGCCGCATGGCAGCTTCTTGGCCACGTAATTTATTTTTCGAGCGTCGAAGTTACGCAGCACGTCAAGCGAAAATTTTTCAATGAACGTGAGGTCGTAAGGCGCGTACACCACGAGTGATCGTTTCGGATGAGCCGCAAACTGGTCCATGTACGCAATGGGGCTTACACCAAAGAACATGTCGCGAACTTCATCCTGTTTAAGACCCGCGTGATTGAAGGCCGCACGAATGTGCCGCGTACTCTGGCCGGTCCATACGACGTCACCAAACCCCGTTGAGGCATGATTGAAGGCGCAGACCTTCAGGCGCGGATCCATTGCCGCAGCGATGAAGGCATAACAACTGCCCAGGCTCGTTCCGAGGATGCCGAATTGGTCGTAGCCCTGCTGCTCAAGCCAGTCGATGCAGCTGCGGATGTCCACGACAGCCTGGCGGCAGGCGGCAATGGTGCGACCAACGTTGGCGCTGACAGCATAATCGGAGCGCTCGAGTTCGGCCGGTCGGCGAACATCGTGGTACGGCTTCGAAAGCCGCAGGCAGGAAATGCCGAAGTGGTTGAACAACGTGCAAAGCGCGTTGTGACTGAACGCGTCTGCGTTCCATTGTGGCATCACGATCATTGCCTGGCTTGGCTTGGTTTTGTTTTTGTGTTCCGCCGGGTACCAACGTGCGTTGACCGTGTCGTTCTCCGGATAGGGCGTTCTCGTCGGCGACGTGAAGCGCAGAAACTGTTCGCGACGCAACTCGCCAACCTCAGCCTGACGATGCCATTCGCGTTCCTGCTGCAGCGTCTCCGGGCGAACATTCGTAGGAAAGAGCTCCGGATGGCGTTGCTCGATGCGAAAATCCTGCGGCGTGGCGTAGTCGAAGAACGAATGAGGATCGGTAGCGATGCGCTGGTTCAAAACCACCATTGCATCGAGACCGCTTCGTTCTCCCGAAGCGACCTGCTGCGCCATTTCCGCGCCACCGAAATCCGCCAGGTGCTCAAAGCCCCACTCCAGGGGCCGCTCGACTCTGTTTTCATCGCGTGTGGTGAGCGCGGTTTCCCACGCGAACATCCACTTTGCGTAAAGCCTGGAAAGCATCAGGACACAGTCTACTGTCTCATCGTCAGCTGCGCTAAACAGCGGAGTTGTGGCCGAAAAGATTTCGTTGACAGCGCAGCAAGCGCAGCATCAAATAGATTCAGGCCCGGGGCGGGCTGCGAAACCATACCCCGGGGTTGAGCACTACCTCCAAAGCAGTGCCAGGATGAGCAGGACGATCGCTACCATCAGTCGCCAGTCGACGACGATGGTGACGCGAAGCCAGGAACGCTCCAGTTCCATATCCATCACCTCCTTACCATCAGTCCACCACCGGGTCTTGACCACCCGGAGGTGGCTGATCTCGTTGACGGTGCAGCCTGGTAAGTGAGGCGGGATAAGTGTACGACGTGGACGAAAGTCCGCCATCGAGCGCGTGATCGTTCACGCAACTATCCGAAGAGTTACATACGAGAAAATGCTTGTGTAGACAATCAGTGACTCAGGAGACGGTTCCCACGAATCCCGCACAGCACGTCATAGGCGATTGTGCCGCTCCACTGTGCGTGATCTTCGGCGCTCACACCCTCGCCAAGCAGCATCGCATCATCGCCCACTTCAACGCTCGCGATATCCGTGACATCTACCACTGTCAGGTTCATCGACACACGCCCGACGACGGGCGCACGCTTGCCTGCAATCATCACCCAGCCGTCGCCGAGGCCCGAGGAAGCGGCGCGGCGGAAGCCGTCGGCATAGCCAACGGGCAGAAGGGCAAGCCTCATGTCGCGGGTGGCCACATACGTCGCACCGTAGCCGACAGTCGTGCCAGGAGAAATATCGCGAACGTCGGTGATGCTAGTCGACCACGTCAGCGCCGGGGTCAGATGCGTTGACAGCCGTGCCGCATCTCCTGCGGCGCCTTCAAGCGGAAGAACGTGTCCGTATAGCGCGAATCCTGGTCGCACCATCAGCTTCGCCCTGCACGCGTTCGCGGCCCCTCGGAGTGCAACCGCAGTGCTGCCCTCATCCACAGCAGAGCTATTCGCCAGATGAATGTAAGCAGGAGTCGCTCCTGCTTGCGATATTTGCTCCAGCGCTTCGGTGAAGCGCGCTTGCTGCCGCCGCGTGCTTTCAGCACCTGCGGACTCGGCGCAACAGAGGTGGCTCATGACACCTTCGCAGATCACATGCGAAGCGTTCTGCAATTGCCCTAGCAAGTCTGCCAACTCCGCGCCGATGGCGCAGCCCTGCCGCGTCATTCCGGTGTCGATCTCCAGGTGAACCCGGCAGTAAAGGTTCGCCGCCAAAGCTGCTTCTTGCAACGCGATGATGTGAGCGGGCCTCCACACCACAGGCGTCAGGTCATGCGCGAGCATTGCTGCAGCATCGCCGAACTCCATGCCGCACATCACGAGAATGCGCGCTCCCGCGCCGACCGCCGCGCGCACGATCGCGCCCTCTTCGACATCGCTCACACCAAACCATTTCGCACCGGCTTGCGCCAGCACAGGAGCGCAAAGCGCGGCGCCATGCCCATAGGCATCCGCTTTCACCACGGCAAGCACTTCAACGTCGTCGCCAACAACGGACTGCACCGCGCGGAAGTTTGTTTGTAGCGCGCTGCGCGAAATGTTGAGTGTGCTCTTCAAGAAGCCTCAAGAAGCATTATCGTCGCCTGCGGTGTCTAAAGAGACGGCATGCCGCTGTCCACTTCTATACGTGGGCGTCCAACCGTTGACACACCGGCCCCGCTGCACGAGTTCTGCCCAAGGATGTTCGATGAAATACTTCGCCGCCGCATGCTGTTTGCTGACGCTTCCTGCCATCGCGCAGGAAAACACCAATCTCCCCGCCACCTCGCCCACCCAGCTCACCATCTATAACGGCGACTTTGCCGTGGCCCGTACCAGCGTTCCTCTCGATCTGCACGCGGGAAGCACGGAGTCACTGACAACGGATGTAACCAGCCAACTCGAACCGGACTCGGTTTTGCTGCGCGACCCGCTGGGCAGCATCCGTTTCGCATCGTGGAGCAGAACTACGATGCGGGCGTGGTGAACCAGGCGTGGATGCTGAAGAAATTTGAGGGCAAGACGCTGGACTTCCGTGTGCGCGGAGCCTTCAGCGCTGTCACCGACAGTGGCGAGATCAAGACGGTGCCGGAAGAAATCGTGCAGGCGCGCATCATCCGCGCAGGCAGCGATCCGCTGATTGAGGTGAATGGTCACCTGCAGTTCCAACTGCCCGGAACTCCAATCTTCCCCGCAAACACCGACGGCCTGCTGTTGAAGCCAACGTTGCGCTGGCAGATTGAAAGCCCAAAGCCTGAGCGCTTCAACGCCGAGCTCGACTACATCACGCACGGCATGAGCTGGCAGGCAACGTACAACGTCGTCGTGCCCGAAAGCCCCGCAGTCGCGGAATCGGAGAAGGCAGATGTGCTTGGATGGGTCACCATTCAGAACAACTCAGGCACGGACTTTCCGCAAGCGACGATTCAGCTCATGGCCGGAGATGTGGCGAAGCTGCCTATGGAAGGACGTTCGATCGGCGGACCCATTGACAAGAAAAGCTTCGCGATGATGTCAGCACAGAGCGTCGTGGTCACCCAGAAAGAGTTCGACGACTTCCACCTCTACGATCTCCATCGCACCGTCTCTCTCCCCAACAAGGAAAGCAAGCAGGTGCAGTTTATGGAGGCGAGCAGCGTCACCGTAACCCGCACGTACCAATACGATGGAAACGAGATGATGTATCCAGGCTATTACGCTGGCAACTTTCATAACGTAGACCGCGGTTTCGGCTTGAGCGAGAACAAGACCGTCGCCATTCGCGAAGAGATGAAGAACAGCGAAGCGAACCATCTCGGCCTGCCGCTACCCGCCGGACGCCTTCGCTTGTATCGCCGCGAAACAACGGGCCAAATGCAATTTGTTGGCGAGAGCACCATCGAACACACGCCGACCGACCAGAAGGTCGACATCACCAGCGGCAATGCCTTCGACCTGACCGGCGAGCGCAGGCAGACCGACTTCCATGTGGACACTCGCGCGCATACCATCGATGAAACCTTTGAGATCAAGCTGTCCAATGCGAAATCACAGCCTCTCACCATCCACGCCATCGAACACCTGAACCGCGCGCAGAACTGGCAGATCACTGCCAAGACCAACGAGTACATCAAGAAAGACAGCGCAACGCTCGACTTCCCCGTGCAGGTTCCGGCGAAAGGAAGCACGACGTTGACGTACACCGTGCATTACAGCTGGTGAAGGCGTAGTGAATGGTGAGCAGTGAATAGTGAGTAAAGCAAGGCCATAAGCAGCGTAGCGGCTCTGTTCAATGTTCACTATCACTATTCACTGCCTTCCCTTGTTATCCTAGAGATTCGCGGCCTTTGCGCTTCGCACGAATCATGGACCCCAAGTACATACGCAATTTCGCGATCATCGCGCACATCGACCACGGCAAATCCACGCTTTCTGACCGGCTTCTTGAACTGACCGGCAGCCTCACCGCGCGCGAAATGCAGGCGCAGGTGCTGGACGCGATGGACCTCGAGCGCGAGCGCGGCATCACCATCAAGGCGCACACGGTGCGCATGATGTACGAGGCCTCCGACGGCCACACCTATCAACTCAACTTGATCGACACACCCGGCCACGTTGACTTCAGCTACGAAGTTTCACGTTCTCTCGCATCGTGCGAAGGCGCGCTGCTTGTGGTGGACGCGTCGCAAGGCGTCGAAGCACAAACGCTCGCGAATGCTTATTTAGCTATCTCGAACGGGCTGGAAATCATTCCGGTCATCAACAAGATCGACTTGCCCAGCGCGGACATCGAGCGCACCAAGGCGATGATAGAAAAGTCGGTAGGCCTGCCCGCGGGCGACGCCGTCGCCGTAAGTGCAAAGACCGGCCTGAACGTCGCGGACATTCTGGAAGCCGTAGTGATGCTGCTGCCGCCGCCCTTGGGCGACGCCGAAGCTCCGCTGCAGGCACTGATCTTCGACTCATGGTTCGATCCGTACAGAGGCGTCATCGTGCTTGCTCGCATCATCAACGGCCGCCTGCGCAAGGGCGACCGCATCAAGATCATGTCGAACGGCCGCCAGTTTGACGTGGACTCGATGGGCGTAATGACGCCGAAACCTGTAGTGCTGGAAGAACTTTCCGCAGGCGAAGTCGGCTTCTTTGTCGCGACTATCAAGAATGTTGCAGACACCAAGGTCGGTGACACGATCACGCACGTCAACCGCCCTTGCGCGGAAGCTCTGCCCGGCTTTGAAGACATCAAGAGCATGGTCTTCGCAGGGCTGTATACGGTCGACTCGCACGAGCACGGCATGCTGCGTGATGCGCTTGAAAAGCTCCGCCTGAACGACGCCAGCTTCAACTTCGAGCCGGAATCATCCGTCGCACTCGGCTTTGGTTTCCGTTGCGGCTTTCTCGGATTGCTGCATCTCGAAATTATTCAGGAACGCCTGGAGCGCGAATACGATCTCGACCTGATCATCACCGCGCCAGGCGTGCAGTACAAAGTCACGATGACCGATGGTTCCGTGCTGACGGTCGATAACCCGTCGCGCTGGCCCGACCCCACCGAGATCGAGATGGTGGAAGAGCCGGTCATCACAGCGAAGATTCTCACCAACGAAGAGTATGTCGGCGGCATCCTCAAGCTCGTCGAAGACAAGCGCGGGCGGCAGCAAAACATCGAGTACGTTTCCGAGACGCGCGTGATGCTGACGTACGAACTGCCGCTGAACGAAATCGTGCTGGACTTCTACGACAAGCTTAAGAGCGTCTCACGCGGCTATGCCTCGCTCGACTACCATCTTGCCGGCGCGTGGACTTCGCCGATGGTCAAGATGGACATCCTCATCGGCGGCGATCCCGTCGACGCGCTCAGCATCATCGTGCATCGCGATGCGGCCTACGATCGCGGCAAGGCCCTGGTCGAGAAGATGCGCGAGCTGATTCCGCGGCAGATGTTTGAAGTCGCCATTCAGGCCGCGATTGGCTCGAAGATCATCGCGCGCTCGACGGTGACGGCCATCCGCAAGAACGTGATCGCGAAGTGCTACGGCGGCGACATCAGCCGCAAGCGCAAGCTGCTCGATAAGCAAAAAGAGGGCAAGAAGCGCATGAAGCGCATCGGCAAGGTAGACATTCCACAGGAAGCATTTCTTGCCGTGCTGAAGGTTGGCGAGGACTAGCTGTATCCACCGCTCGCCGCTTGTGTTGGCAGAGGTGCACCGCGCAATCGACGATTCAGCGGCTCACTGAACCATCTGGCCAGAGCCCATGCGAGCGGCGCCGTTAGAGCCACAATCGTGATGACGAAGCTGACCAGCACGCCGCGCGAACTGCCTTTTGGATAGAACTTCGTGTACGCATGAACGCCTGCGATGACGACAAATTCATGCCATAGATAGAGCTCGTAGCTATGCCGTCCGAACCAACGCAGAGGTGCGCTCCACGTGCGGCCGCGCGCACCGCGCAGAAATATCGAAGCGATAACGAGGCATGTGGCGAGCGCAAGCAGAGTGTCGTCTACACCGCTGCGACCGATCGCTTTCGATAAGGGCCGGACCCACGCCCAACGCGGCCAGGTTGCGAAGAAGGCTATGAGCAGCCATCCACACATCTGCATGCAGAAGAAGATGCGACGCTGCTTCAACGTGTTTCGCCACCAGCGTCGCTTGATAGCGCTGTGCACACATAGCGCAGTGAGGCAGCCGAACGCAATGTTGCTCATCCCGGCGAGATAAGAGTTCTCCTGCTGCAAATCCGTGTGCGACCACACCGTCCGCGCGAACGGACCCATCGCGACGAACGCTATAGCAAGCACGATCCATATTGCAGGGCCGACAGGCACGCGCCGTCTAAGTGCTTTGCTAAACAGAGCCACACTCACCAGCGGAAAGAAAAGGTAGAACATCTCCTCGATCGATAGCGACCAAAGCACTGTCCAACATGCAGGCAGCCACGCGTCACGCGATGCTTCAAGCCAGTTCAGGTGAAACAGCAGAGCAGATACCAGAGCGCGAGGGAGCGTGAAATGCTTCTTGTTGACGATGAAGCCGTCTACGCGCGTCAGATGCAAAATGCTAAGCGCCAGGAGCAACAACAGCAGCAGCGGCATGATGCGCGCAAAACGGATGCGATAGAACACAGCGGGCCGGACTGCGCCGAGAGAACCAAAGCGCCTTAGCGATGTAAGCGTGATCAGGAAGCCTGAGACGGCGAAGAAGATCGTCACCCCATTGCCGCCGTTGAACCAGACGAGACTGCTCCACATAGGAGGCCAGGCACGACCCATCTTGAAGCCCTCGCCGGCAAAGCGTATCCAGATGTGCAGCAGAATAACGGCAAGGATAGACAAGCCACGCAAAACGTCAACGCCATCGAGGCGCGGCATTACCGTCGCAGCCCGTTCTACAGATTGCATTCTGTACAGGATACGTGCGCCAAGAAATTCATTGGGGTCTGCAGATATTACTTGGATGGCTGTAGATCGAAGATCAGCGTTTCGACACCTTCGTGCGTCCATCTCGCGACAGGCTGTTCACAAAACAAGCCGCGCATATGAGGCGAATGAGAACCGGCTTGCCAAGGCTCTACAGCCTCAAAACAGCCGCTGTATGGTTCCATAGCGGTTCCTATGTAGTAGCGAACATGAAATTCACTAAGGACTTTACGTAAAGGTTCTTGTGCGGCAATGTGCTGCAGGAAATCACGGTCCATCATCAAGCCTTCAGTCTGCACGATCGGGCGAGGGAGCAAATATCCGACCACACCAGACCGGTCCCCCATCGCGTAAATTCCCGGATGAGTAGTGCCGAATGCCTGAAGCTCGAGGCCTGCGTCCACTGTAGAGCGTATCTGCTCATCCCACCGCAGACGAGAGATGCGGAACAGGGTGAACAAGGCAAAGAGCGCCAGTACGGGCGTCCATGCAAACGCGGTCTTTACCTGCGGTACGGCGAAGGCAACGAGCAAAGCCACGACGAGCGCAGGTCGGAGCGCGTACCAATACCAGCCCCAGAGATACCAATCACTCAACCACGAAAGTGATGCGAAATACAGGAAGGGAAAGAGCAGGAAGGCCGGCGCGAGCGCACGTTCTACGGGCCGAAGCTTCTTCCATATCCATGGCAGCGCCAGCAGGACACTTAGAATCGTGATGATGTTGAACCATTGCGTTCCTGAGAACTGGTAAAAACCTGTCGCAGCCTTGCTTGTAAACCCATGATCCAGCTTCAACTGCTTCGCCATTCCAGATACCGGAAGCAAAGTGTGGAACACAACACGGTTGACAACAACATACGCAGCCACCGGCAGACATCCCGAGCATGCTCCAACGATCTGCGGAAGGCGCACGATGTCGCGAATACCAGGATCAATGGCGAGAAACACCGCTAAGAGCGCCACAAGCATTGCGGTGTCCAGGCGTGAAAGCACCATCCCGGAAACGAGGAGCCCGATGATGGCGCTCCTGAAGAAGCCGCGTGCTCCGAGTGCCGACCACCAAGAAACTCTTTGTAGCGCTGCAATCACTGCAAACATGAACGGGACTGCAAGATTAACTTCCATGCCCTCGGTAAACAGGTGTTCGCAGTACACCGCGACGAAGGCGGCAAGCAATGAGCTCAAGAGAAGATCAACCTCTCGCTCCCTGAAGATACGCAGTGTCAGCCCGTAGACACTCATTGTGGCGAGCCAGATGATGCAGCCAAGGAACACGAAAATTCCATGAGCGCCGGCACCCGCTTTCACCGCTACGCTGATCAAGAGCAGCCAAAGCGGATGGTAACCATTCGTCGGGACAATGCCGTTGAAGGTGGATCCCTGGCCCGTGGCGAGATTCTGCGCCACCTTTAGGTAGTAGAAGAAGTCATCCTGTTCGAAGTACATCCAGTTGAAGGGCGTGTGTAGCCCTTTTATGACGGCATGTGCAGTGCCGAGCGCTAGAAAGATGCCGATTGCACAGGCCGCCAGCCAATTCCATTGAGCGCGTGTCACATTTGGAGATTAGCACTGGTTTTTGAGGACCTACGGCGTTTAGACCAGCACGGGAATTTCTTCTTCCGTCTGTTTTGCCCAGCCATCCATCAGCAGCCTCAGCGAACCGGGCCGTCCGATAGCCCAGCCTTGCACGAAATCCACGCCAAGCTCTTGAAGCAGCGCGATCGTGGCTAAGTCTTCCACACACTCGGCGATCGTGACAGCCTTCATGGACCGCGCAATCTGTGCTACGGCGTGAACGATGGAACGGTCGAGCGGATTGGAAAGGAGTTGCTTGATGAAAGAACCGTCGACCTTCACAACGTCGAGAGAAAATTGTTTCAAGTAGCTCAGCGACGATAGCCCAGTTCCAAAATCGTCAAGCGCGATGCGGCTGCCTGCCCCCTGGGCCTGCAGCATGAAGCGCTTCGCCGTTTCAAGGTTCTTGATGAGCCCTGTTTCCGTCACTTCGAATGTAATGCACGAGGGTGGAACGCCTGTGCGAAGGAACTCACCCTGCACGTACGCCCACAGATCTGGATCACTGAGCGAGTCGGCGGAAAGATTGATCGCAAAGGATGAGCTATGGTCGTTGCCGCACAATTGGCCGTACATTTTTAGCGCATGATGGATGACCCAGCGATCGACCATGGTCATGAGGCCATAGCGTTCCGCGGCGGGAATGAAGAGCGCAGGCGAAATCAGTTCGCCATCTTCGTTTCTCATGCGTAGCAGAATTTCGAAATAGGTAGCCGGCGCTGAAGAACCTGCCGGAACAATTGCCTGGGCCTGCAACTCAAACGAATCGGATTCAATCGCGCGGCGGAGATCGGCGACGACCTGCATCTCGTGGTGACTATGCGAAGCGCCGCTTTCTTCTTCGACATACAGCGATACGCGATTGCGGCCGCCGTTCTTTGCGGTGAAGCTGGCAACGTCGGCCTGGCTGATCAGCACTTCCGGTCGTGGTGAGAAGCAATCAAATTCCACCAGCCCGAGACTGGCCGTCACGTCGTACATTTTGCCCTGCCACGGAAAACGCAGATCGCTGATAGCTTTCAGCAGCGTGTTCGCACGTTCCTTGCCCCGGCCTACAGGCGTGTCGACGAAGAGCAGCATGAATTCATCCCCGCCCATGCGCGCGACAAAGTCATGCTGCTCTACATTCTGGCGCATCACGCGTGCAATCTCTCGCAATAATGCGTCGCCGGCCATGTGGCCCGATGTGTCGTTGATGATCTTGAAGCGGTCGAGATCCAGGATGCAGAGGCAGTGGCTGCGCGAATTGAAGCGGTTCTCTTCCCACAGGCCATCCAGCTTCTTCTCGAAGGCCGCGCGATTGAGCAGCCCCGTCAATGCATCGTGGGTAGCGGCATATTCCAGCTTCCGCTCCATGGAGCGAGCGACGGTAACGTCGCGGAACGTGACCACCGCGGATTGCCCTGTCGCGGTGACGGCAACTTGTGTCTTGATGTTGTAGCGTTTACCTCTGCGGCTTAGAAGCAGACCGTCTTCACTGCAGAAAGGTTTGCCGTCCACCATGCAGCGCTGCACGAATCCGTTTCGGGCATCGCCTGTGAGCTCATCCACGATGACCAGCACCTGATCGAGAGGCACGCCCGCGGCTTCCTCCGGGCTCCAGTTGGTGAGGGCTGCCGCCACTGGATTCATGTAGATGATCCGGCATTCACTATCCACCGTGACCACTGCATCTGCGACAGCTTCCAGCGTCATCTTGAAACGCTCTGACTGATCGGCAATATCCTGCTCGCGTAGCCGCTCGACAGTCACGTCCCAGGTCATGCCGAAAACCCTTTTCGGTGTGCCGTCCGCTTTGCGAACGAGGGTGCCGATGGAACGGAAATGCTTGATCGCACCACTCTTCGACACAACGCGGAATTCATGCTCGAACTTATCGCCGTCGAGCGCTTCCTTGATTTTCGCCTCAAGTCCAGGCATATCATCCGGATGCACTCGGCGCATCCAGCTTTCCGCTGGAATAACGTCCTCGTTTGTGTCCAGCTCAAACAATAGCCGTAGGTTGGCATCAACGGTGGACTCGCGGGTGATGGGGTTCACTTCCCAAATGGCGACGCCGCCTACACGATATGCACCCTGGATGCGGCGGTTGTGTTTTCGTTGCAAGGTGTAGCGGTCTTCGCTGCCGCGGAGCACGGACTTATAACGGAGAAAGTGACGGTCGAGGTTGACCGTCACCAGCAGCACGACAAGAAGAATGCCCGTGACGAGCACCAATCCGATGGTGCTGAAGTTCGAGATCTCGACAGCGTGCCGGAGATCGTAAGCCGAAAAGTTTCCCGGACCTTTCGTCCATTGGGCGGCTGCCATGCCCAGGTAGTGAACTTCGGCGATCGCCATTCCCATCAGCAATGCACTGAAAATCTTGCGCCTGTGAAGGATGGTTTCGATGCCCTTCGAGGCGAAGGCAAACCGCAAAGCTGCCATGGACGTGAGAATCGCAACCGAAATGGACAGGACCACAAGGTCGCCAGCGTAGGTGATGTTCATCGGCACGCGCATGGCGGCCATTCCGATGTAATGCATCGCCGCAATGCCTGCGCCCATGGCCAGGCTGCCCAGCAGTGATGTGGACCACGTCAGGGTCCGACGGCTGATGATCATGAGCCCGCACGCGGAACCAATCACGGCGGCAAGCATGGAGACCAGCACCGTTGGCCAGTCGTACAGCACCGGAACCTGCGTACGGTAGGCGAGCATGCCGACATAATGCATCGACCAGATGCCGAAGCCCATAGCTGTCGCGCCCCAGCAAATCCATAGGGCGCGGCCTGCGGCGCGGCGCTCCGCGGTAACTCGCCCGGCGAGTTCTAACGCAGCCCACGACGAAAGAATGGAGATCAGGAGGGAGAGTGCTACGCGAAATGGATCGTAGTGACCAGTCATGCGGGCAGATGCGCAGGAAGAGAACGCCGCTAGCTAACCGTACCCGTAGAAGTTTCGTCGCGAGAATAACGCGAACGGGGCAGCGCGCAGACTTTTGTGGCTGCGGCTGCTTCGTGCGGATTTCGTTCGTCGAGCTTTGGTGAGAGAACACCGCACTCCTTCTGTTTACCGTGTGGTTAAGCCATGTCCGCGCATGGCCCATCTGCCCGGCATCCCAGAAGGTATGCCTGGATTCATGGATCAAATAGCGGCCTTTGAGCCCTCGCCAGTGGAAGCCGCCGCCCGGAAGTGGGTCTACGTTCCGTATGATCGCTTGCACGATGGCGTGGGACCGCTGTCGGAAACCGTACCGGAAGGCGCCGTTGTTGTGATGATGGAGTCGCGCGCGAAGGGCACACGACGCCCATATCACAAGAAGAAACTGACCCTGGTACTCAGCGCGATGCGTCATTTTGCGTTAGAGCAGGCGGAGCGCGGCTGCTGTGTTGTTTACGGCGCTTCACCGACCAGCTTCGCGGATGGTCTGTTGCAGTTGCAGGAACGTTGGCAATGGAAAGAACTCGTTGTCAATCAGCCGGCTGAACGCGAGCTCCGCATTGAACTGCGCGAAGCAGGTGAACGTGGCCTGCGCGTACGCACTATGGAAGACAGCGCTTGGCTCTCGACTACCGGAGACTTCGAATCGGTCTTCGGCAAGCTCGATACAACGAAGAATGTTGACGGTAAGCGCCAGTACCTGATGGACACGTTCTATCGCGCGATGCGCCGCAAGACCGGCTTGCTGATGAAAGGTGGAAAACCAATCGGCGGCAAGTGGAGCTATGACTCGGAAAATCGTTGCGCCTACCGCGGTGAGGTTCCAGTCCCGCAACGGCCCAGCTACCCGCCCGATGCGATCACGACAGAAGTGATGGAGCTGATTGAGCAGCGTCACCCGGAGCATTTCGGAAACATAGAAGGCTTTGATCTGCCTGTTACAAGGGCGCAGTCGGAAGAAGCGTGGGCCTTCGCTCTAAGAAATTTGCTGCCGCATTTCGGTCCGTGGGAAGACGCCATGAGCTCGCAGCATCGTGAGTTGTTCCATTCACTTACGTCGCCGTTGGTGAACCTCACTCTACTGCGACCGCGTGATCTCGTCGAGCAGGTGGCTGAAGCATTCGCGAGTGGGGAGGTTCCGCTCGCGAGCGCAGAAGGATTTATCAGGCAGTTGCTCGGATGGCGCGAATTCATGCGCCATGTGCACGAAGCGACAGACGGCTATCGTCTGCTTGAAAAGGGTCCGATCCCGGATCGGAATCCCTACGCCGGCGCAGACCTCTCCTACCTTGATGCGCATAGGAAATTGCCACCCGTGTACTGGGGTGTGAAGAGCGGCATGTTCTGTATGGACACCGTTATTGCAGGAGTGATCGACAGCGGTTGGTCACACCACATCACGCGGCTCATGGTGCTCTCGAATCTCGCGACGCTCTGCGGCTTCTCGCCACGCGAACTGACGGACTGGTTCTGGTTCGCCTACGTGGATGCCTACGACTGGGTGGTCGAACCGAACGTGCTCGGTATGTCCACCTTCGGGGATGGCGGTGTCACCGCGACGAAGCCTTACGTCAGCGGGGCCGCATACATCAACCGCATGAGCGACTTCTGCGGCAAGTGTCCGCTCGATCCAAAGAAGACTCTCGGGCCCGGGTCCTGTCCATTCACAGCTTTGTATTGGACGTTTCTGGAACGCAACGAAGACAAGCTCAGACACTTGCAGCGGATGTGGATGCCGCTCAACACAATGCGGGGCCGCAATGCGGAGCAGCGCAGCGAACTTCGTGAACGTGCTGAGCACGCTATCGAGCAGCTGGAGCGCGGTGAGGTGGTCACCTAGCAAGTTCTTTCGAGCGACACAGTCATTTCGGGGGTGTCATCCTGACGCAAGCGAAGCCGAATGGAAAGGACACCTCTGTATTTTGCTTCCGGCCGCTTGTACCGCTTCGCGTAGAGTTCCGAGTTCCTTCGCCTATGGCTCAGGATGGCGGTAATGAAGGCTGGTCGGCTTTAGCTTTTAAACAACCATTGCCGCCCGCAGGCGGCAATGGGACAAATCGAGAGCGCTTACTTACGCGGTGCAGCTGGAGGAGTCGTCCGACGCGGCGTCGCTGAGGGAGCCGAGGGCGGAGGAGCGGAAACACCGGAGCTGGTGTTGTATGCAGTCACAACAGCCTGCGAGATGTCCGTGGAAGTGTTCCACCAGAGCAGCGGACTCGCCTGTTGCTGTCCACCCTGGTTGAGCAGCAACGTAAAGCCGTTGTCCGACGCGTACTTTGAAGCGGCCTGACCGACTTTGTTGGCAACTGTGGCGAATGCCTTTTGCAGATCTTCGTTGTAGGAGTTCTGCGCCGTTTCAGCGTCCAGGTTGAGCTGCTTCTCCTTCTGGTCGATGACCTTGAGGCGATTCGCGCGCTCTTCGTCTGACGTATTTGCTGGGAGCGCCTGCAGTTGCTTACGCAGTGACTCCACCTCCGTGGATTCGCTGTCGATTTTGCCCTTCTGCGGCTCGTACTTCTTCTGGACATCAGCAACAGCTCGCTGTCCCTCGTTGGTAGCGAAGACCACCTGTTCGAAAGCGATGATCGCAATCTTCGCCGGAATTGCCTGAGGCGCTGCGGCTGGAGCCGGTGAAGCTGCAGGAGCGGTGGCAGGGGACTGCGCGCTGATGGCGGCGGTGGCGAGGCCAGAGGCCAGCACAGTGGCGAAAACAAGAGTGCGGTTCATGCGTAGTTTAAAGCTCCTTGGATGTGTACGGAATAGACTCTGGAATCTTGATTTTGGATATCGATCCTGGTTTGCAGGATGACCGCGCTTGCATCGAATGCCGCTCGCGTCACCGCACCTTCCTGCACCTGTTGAGCACCCGCACGGGTGCCGCCGGCTTGCTCTTTCTCGACTGTGATAAGGAGAGGTTTGCGGGCGCGAGGCGTTCAGTTGGCAATCCTCATTATAGGCAAGCGCTGCGAACCGGGTCAAACCATCCCCATCTCGCCACGGGGACAAATCTTCAGAAATTCGTAACCACATCCTCTCCCATATTCCGTTTTTGGAGCATTTCTCACCACGCTTTGCGGATTCACCTTATTTCCCGGTGATATCGATTTGGTATGTGGATTGCTTCATTCCCTAACGTTCGAGGGCATGCGCTATACGGCTTCAGCCGGAAAGCGAAGGCGCTCAGGATGTCTGGATTCAACGGGAAGGTACTAGCGCCGACACAGGCGCACCGCCCTTCCGGACGGTTCTTGAAAAGGAGCCATTTTGGGAGGCCAGTGACTGGCCGTTGCGAGCTGAGGGCCGTTTCTCGGGGAGGGGAGACGGCCCTGCGGCTTTAACGCTTTCGTAACAGCCTGCTTGTAGGAAGTTCACCGGTATGATAGCGTTTGCAGTGGATGGATTGAACATTGTTTCGATACTGTCCCCATTGGTATCGGAAACAACCGGCGGCACAGAGCGAAAAGCTGGATGTGGCGACAGGCGTCGAGTTTATCCGTTATATTTCCTCCAGCGCGATCCGGACAACAGAGGCAGCATCGGCGTTGTAGCTCCATCAGACGATGGAAAACAACCCGGAAACGCAAGCCTGCAGAGTTGACCAATACGTGGAGAGCACGAAACCATTCGCCAGATGTGGCTGAATGACCGCAGAGACGCGGCGGCGATTTGCCGAACGCTCTGCTAAAAACGCAGTACTTAGTTTCTTTCGAGTCAACGCTTGCGACCGTTTCCGGTGAACCACCCTCGGGCCGTCTGCCATCCTCTCCCATCCAGGGCTGGAGATGCGTGCGACGTGCTTTTGGGACGAGTCTTCGGACCAGCAGTGGCAAGCGCCCAATTGCAAGGGGAACCAACAGCACCATGTCTGAGCAGAATGTGATGGAAGCTCCGGAACGCCAAGCGGCGCCGGAAGACTTTGATGGCGGCGATTTCGCCAGCGACTTTGAAGGTGGAAGCGAAGACGGCGGCCCGGCAGCCGGTCCCGGTACCCCAGGCATGGGCCAGAGCAAGAGCAGCCGTCGTAGGCGCCGGAAGCGGAAAAATAAGGCGGCAACGGTCGTTGCTTCGGACGGAGCAGACTCCGTGGCTCCGGAGAGCGGCGAATTTGTTCCAACACCTATGGTGATGGAAGGCGAGAGCCTGGCTCTTGCCGCGTCGGCCGCGGTGAACCCACAGCAGGCGCGCAGGCAAAATCCTAACGGTACCAATGGCAATCCGGGCCAACAGCAGCAGGGCGGCGGCCAGAACAAGCGTTGGAAGAAGAAGTTTCGCGATCGTCGCGAAGGCCGCAGCGATCAACCTGCAACGGAAGGCCGCAGCGACAGCAGCGCTCCCTCCAATGGCGGCGGATTCGGAAGCAACAATGGATATCGTCAGGGCGGCCGGCCGGACAACTTTGGCAACCTCAGCGGCGGGTTCAAGCGGAAGGGTAAAAGCGGCGGACAGCAGCAAGGTGGTCGCAGAGACCGTAGTTTTGTCGGGCCCATGGACCATAGCTACCGTGAAGTAAACGGAAACTACTCTGATTCTCCTCCTGCCACGATTCACGTGCACGGTAGCGCTCGTCGCAGTGGGCACCGGCATCAGGGAGACTCCCAACCGATCGATCACGCCATGCCACGTGCGATCCCAATCCCGGAAAACGCACAAACGCACATCTACCTGTTCGTGGAAGACCTGTTTATTACGGCAAAGATTCAGGAGACTGCACGCAAGCAGGGCGTGAAGGTCGCCTTCCTCAAGAATGAAAAAGATGCGATTGCAGAACTTACCAATGGCGAGGTCATCAATAAGCCCGCGCTCATCGTTTTCGATCTGAACAATGCGAATGCAAAGCCGCTGACGCTGATTCCAAAATTGCGCACAAAGCTGAAGCGCTCTGCTTCTATTATTGGCTTCTTATCAACGATTCAAGGCGACCTGAAAGCCAAGGCGGTTGAAGCCGGCTGTGACACAGTGATGCCGCGTGCGGCGTTCAGTCAAAATCTTCCGAATCTGCTGCGCCGCTACGGCGTGGAGGAAGAAGAAGAAGTCAACTTCAACTTCTAAAAATGCGTTCCAAAGCTCGGCATGCGACATACGATACAGGTACGCTCATGAGTCACTAAAGTCATCGGCGGACTGCGGTTCTCGTGTCATGATTATGGAAACGCCGGGTTCGGCCTTCTCTCATGAGCTACACACAGATACCAGAATTGGTTGCGATCCTGTGGATGGCAGTCGTTTTGGCTCGCCTACGAGGCCGGGAACCCGGCGATGAGATCCATCTTTGGATTTTCGGCCTTCTGCTCTTCGTCCTCGAGGGCGTGGCGTACATCGTGTACCAAATCCCTACTTCAGCCACCGTGCACATGGCCATGCACGTCATCGCGCTGGATGCTTATTTCCTCGCTGGGATCGCGTTCTTTCAATCAGCAACCGGGAGGCAGCGCTCGCTGCCTCACAGCGACCTCTATGTGTTTTTGTGCGCACTGCCGCATCTAGCTCTGCTCACCATGTATGGATCAGGCGTGCGCAGCATGGAGGCATTCCTTCTGGTCGCCATCCTCGGCTTTGTCTTGAGCTTGGGTGCGGCCGGGGTATTTCGACGAACTCCCATCCACTGGCTGTGCCATGCCGTGATATGGCTGCCTATCATCGTCAGCGTGAGCCTTGGTAGCTTCCGCTATATGGCGTATGAGTCATTGTTCTTTGCTTACATGGCAGCGGCGATCGCCTTTTTTATGACTGTCCCCCCGGAGCGGCGTGGCCGCATGGTGGTCGTTTCCGCGTTTTCCATCTGGTCGCTCTGCTTTCTGTCACATCCCTGGCTAGCTGCAAATCACCAGAAATGGATCAAGTTGGCGGAAAGTATCTGGGACCTGCAAAAGTTCTTTGTGATGTTCGGCCTGCTCACCGTTTCGTTGGAAGAACAAAGCGCAGCAAATCAATATCAGGCCGTGCACGATTCTCTTACCGGCCTTCCCAACAGGAGACTGTTTGAGGATCGCCTCGAGCAGGCTATTGCCCGCGCGAATCGCAACAAATCGCGTTTGGTGCTCTTCAACATGGACCTTGATGATTTCAAGAAGATCAACGACACGTTTGGACATGAAGCCGGAGATGAGGTTCTGCGCGAAGTCAGCCGGCGTCTGCTTTCTGTCAAGCGAGAGATGGACACCCTCGCCCGCATGGGTGGAGATGAATTCTATTTGTTGATCAACGACTTCAATCTGCCACAGGACACGGGCGTAGAAGATACGGTCGCGATCGCGATAGAGCAGGCGAGAAAGTTGACTGAAATTTTTCGCGAGGCCGTTGGGGAATCCCGATGCCTGATCACACTCAATGGAGCCAGCGAGGCTGTGACATGCAATCTCAGCATTGGCAGCGTTGTCTTTCCTGAAGAAGCGGCAGATCGCCGCCAGCTGGTGCGCCTGGCCGATGAAAAGATGTATCGCGACAAATATCGCAAGCGGGCGGTTGGCACGGTCGAACTTGCCCTGGCGCGAAGCCGCGGCGCATCATCCATGCTCGCTGATTAGACCTGACTCGACTCTCTCCGTCACAAGAACGGGGGCGGTTTTGTCATCTTCTTGTTTCCACTTCTCGCTGAGCGCGTGGAGGTGTTGCATAAACAGGTTCATATCCCGTAGCCGTGATGTCGGGCTATAGGTCACCTGCGGTGGGTTCGTCGGCTTAACCGTTCGGCTGACAAATCCCTTTTCTTCCAACGTACGCAGCCGCAATGTGAGCAGTCGGGCCGAGATGCCTTCTGCGCAACGGCGTAAGGCGCCGAAACGCATGGGGCCGTTTTGACTAAGCAGCCAGAGGATGTGCAGTGTCCAGGGCCGGGTGAGCATCTCCAACAACCCACCCATGCCGCAGCCGACCGTGAGCCCTTCAGAGCGGTGAACGCTTCTTCGCATCTCGCTTACCTCCAGAACGGTTACCGCGGACGAACCGCTTACTCGCAAGTGCCTACTGTTCGCCGGACTGCCGCTTACTTATAGTAACTAGGAACGCAGCACGCGCCGCGTTCGCCGGGAAGGAAAATGAAAATGAAAATATTGCACATCGACTCCAGCGTGACGGGAGAAAAGTCCGTCAGCCGTCCGCTCACCAAAGAGGCTGTCGCGAAGCTAAAGGCGATCCATCCGGATGCCGAGGTCGTCTATCGCGATCTCGTGAAGGAACCGCTTCGTCACTACAATGCCGTACTCCGTATGTTCGGCGCAGACATTCCAAACGCGACGCCCGAGCAGAAGGAGGAACTGGAAACGGGTAAGACGATCCTCGCGGAAGTACAGGCTGCCGAGGTCATCGTTGTCGGAGCACCAATGTACAACTTCGGCATTCCGAGCCAGCTCAAGGCCTGGATCGACTTGATCGCCGTGCCCGGTGTTACCTTCCGCTACAGCTCCGCAGGCCCCGAAGGACTGTTGGGTGGCCGCAAGGTCATCGTCATCTCTTCGCGAGGCGGAGCCTACGGCCCAGGATCACCATTTGAACCGGCAGACTTCCAGGAAAAGTACCTGAAGACCGTTTTCGGGTTCCTCGGCATTACCGATGTAGAAATCATCCGCGCCGAAGGAATCGGCGGCGGCCCAGAGAGAGCGGCAGAAGCAATTGCGGGCGCGAAGAAAGAGATTGAAAAGCTTTCGTAAGTCACGAATTATTGCAGCAAGAAGGGAAGCCATATGGCTTCCCTTCTTCTTTTGCCACTGAGCGTTCAACCTGCCCGTTCCATTACAGACTGTGCATTTTCGCGAACAGGGCTGAAGCCTTTTGGTGCGCGAGACCCGTCCCCAGCTCGGAGGCTGAAGCCTTGATATGGGAATAGGCGCCTTATTTTGGTGCGTCCCGCGCAACAGAACCTCGATCTCACAGGCGGCCCGGCTTCAGTTCATCCAGCGCTTGTCATTCGGATTACGAGGGTTACGCGACCGGCCATTCGGGTCAACATAACGTCCGTCGTCATCAATGCTGACGTCCTTACCCTGCTTGCGCATGTAGACGGTGAACTTCTTTGCCGCGCGTCTGCGCTTCGCTTTGTAGAACTCATTGCGCAGGCCGTACCAGCCTTCGCTCGTCGCGAAGCCGAGACCGCGGCGTGGAGCAAATCGCAGGTAGATGAATCCGCAGGCGGCGGCACACACAGCAACCAGCGCGCCAAAGCGATTGCCGCCCACCAGCGCCATCGCGAGATAGATCAGGAGATAAATCGCCGCGAGGTATTTTGCTTTGACCGTGAGAATGAAGTTGAAGCGCAGCGGCTCTTCTGCATGGAAGCGTGCGTAGGCCAGCAAGATGGCGAGCACTGCGGGCCACAGGCCGGCTGTACTGTTCGCCGGTCCGAGCTCCGGTGCGTGCGAAGCGATCGCGTAGCTCAGCAGTGAAGCAAGCAGCGCGCCACCGACGGTCGACGCGAAAAAGTATTCCAGCAACCACTGCGAGCCGAGTTCGTCCTCGAGCGCCGCACCGAAGAACCACATCGAGAGCAGCGCGAAGAGCAGGCTCAGCAATCCCGATGGCATGAAGGCATAGGTGACGAACTGCCAAAGCTGACCACGCACCGCCAGTAAAGGTGTGAGGAGAAGATGATCGGCAAGCGCTGCAGCGACCGAAGGCAAAACGAGTGCAAGAACAGCGAGCCCGAGAAAAACACATAGGGCCGTGAGAATGATGAGCCGCGTAACACCGCGAAACGGCGGCAGAGCGACCATCACAGGACCATTGGAGCGAAACGCCACAGCAAACTCCTTAACGCGCGGGAACGGGTGCGACCGCAGGTGAAAAGTGCCCGGCCGGGTCTACCGCGCGCACGCCAAACAACACGTTATCTTTACTGACGTTCAGCTTCAGCGAAAGTGCCGCACCCGCACTGCGCCCGTGCGTCCAGAGCGTCTCGGTCGGCTCGCGCCAGACCACTTCATACATCGTGCCGCGCGGCGCGAAGGCTGATGCTTCCCATGTGAGCTCGGTGTTGTTGTCCAGTGCGCGCGTAAGCACCTGCACGTGCTGCGGCTCGCCAGGCGCGGATGCCAGCGTTGCGAGCGTGGCAGAGTTCATGCGTGCGACGTTGGCGACGTAGCTGAAGTCGACGAACTTCAGCAGGTCGCCGTATTCCGTGCCATTCTCCGTGCGCAGTGTTTGATGTTGATGGTCGAAGTTCTCGCGCCATTCCGTGAAGCGTACCGCAGCGAAGCCTTCGCCGTTGAAGCTGGTGTGATCGCCGCCGCGCAGGTAGCGGTCGCGCCGCAGGATCAGCACCGGATGAAACGCAGGGATGAGCCGGACAAGGTGGCTGCGCATCATTCCGGGCGTTGCCGGTGGCGGGTGCTGCTCGGTGGGCTTGAAGTACATCGGCGCAAGCTCGGCTATCGTGCGCGCAAGCTGTCGCGAAGGTGAATCGTTCTCCGCGCCGAGAGCGAGATACTGCTTCTGCTCCTCGGGCGTGGCGCTCGATGGAACGCTTTCTGAAAACACACGAACAGCGCTCTTATCCTGCAGCGTGTCCCCCGGCGTTGTGTCACCGCCGACGATGTCGTTGTTCAACACCGCTTCCAGCGGCCAGCCCTCTTCCTTAGCAATGTGCGCAAGATGCTTCGAGCCGTTGAGGCCCTGTTCTTCACCGGCAACAGCAACGAAGACAATCGTGCCAGGCAGCTTCATGGATGAAAGCGCACGCGCTGACTCCAGCGACACTGCCACGCCGCTGGCATCATCATTTGCGCCGGGCGATCCTGCGTGCGAATCCATGACGTCCGTCGCGCGAGAATCGTAGTGTCCCGTCACGAGCACCCAGGGCGCAGTCTTCTCGGCGCCATGCAGAATGGCATACACATTGGTGAGCTTTGTCGGCCTGGCGATGCGCGCGCCGCGAGCGGTGCTGCCGGGCTCTTCAAAGGTGTCGCGCTTTACTTCCAGGCAGCCGCCGCATTGCGCGGAGATCGCCTTGAACGCCGACTCAATCCAATCCGCTGCGGCATTGATGCCCTGACCCGCGGGCAGGTCGGTGTCCATGCTCGAAAGAGTGCTGCGGGTACCGAAGCTCACGAGCTTGGCGATATCAGCCTGGATATTGTCCGGCGAAATTCTGGTGAGTGCCGCCTGAATCGTGGGATCAGGCTTCGTGAGCGGGGGCAGCGACGCTGCCATATCCGCTGCCGCCGCTTGCGCCGGACCAACAACGCTCATGCTGAACACCCATGCGGCAGCGGCAATACATGTTCGAGCGCTTTTCATCGCAATCATCCTCTCCGCGAGTAAAACCGCCGGTGCCTCTTTTGCGTCACAGTGTTGACGCGGCGCAGGCGTTCCCCTAGAACTAGGGAAGCTGCCTAACATCGTACAGGGGACGGCGCGAAACAATAGCAGGGGGAGAGGGTTATGTCTGTGGTGTGCCCGGAGTGTGACAATCCGCTCGACATCGATGCGGATGACGTGGAAGAGGGTGAAGTCATTCAGTGTGATGAATGCGGCACAGATCTGGAAGTCGTCTCAAGCGATCCGCTGGAGCTAGCTGCAGTGGACGAGGAAGGTTACGACGATGAAGAAGACAGCAAGCGATTTAGAGACTCCGACGAAGAAGATGAAGACTAAAAGCTCCGCAGATGTAACCCGCGCCCAGTTCTTCGGCACCCGAATGCTTGGTGCCCGGTTTTGCGGCACCCAGTTTTTTGGCGCTGCTTTGACACTGGCCTCATTTTCGCTGTCTGCGATATGCCTTCTACAGGCAACAACCGCATCCGCGCAGCACGGCCCCGTGCAGCGAACGGTGGATGGCGTCGTCCAAAACAACGCCGGTGGCAGTGTAAAAGGTGCCGTGGTGTATCTGAAAGATACGAAGTCGCTCTCCGTGAAGAGCTTTGTTTCGACCGACGCCGGGACGTTCCACTTCAGCCAACTCTCTCCTGATACGGACTACGACGTGTGGGCCGAGCTGCAGGGCAAGAAATCAAAGACCAGAAGCATCAGCCAGTTCAACAGCAAAACGCAGTTCACCTACACGCTCAAGATTGAAGACTGAGCGCGCCCGCACAATCTAGAGGCCCGAAGCAAAAGGTCCAGGCATTGTCGTTGTGTTACCAAGAGCTAGCGCAGCAATCGACGAGATGCGGTCGACCTAGGTATGACGGAGCTTGGCACCAGTTCGCGTAAGTCTCCGATGTTGCCCGGAACGAACGTGCTCTTGCGACGAAGTCTTTGATCGTTGAACACGCGAACGCCGCGCCACCATAAATCTGGATCGACAATACTTTGTCACCGAAGTCGCCGAGTTGCTTTGGCAACCGATCGCCCACGCGTGCACAGAGAAGATTCGATGACCGCTGATCCACGATCGATAAAGAAGCACGCAGCCGAAGCGGGATCGGGCACCTATCCACAATCCGGCCTCCAGCGAGGATTATCAGCGTAGGGCCAAGCACCTTGTCGGTGCTGGAAGGTTTCTGACGCTGCCCGAAACAAGCAGAGGCGCTCCGAAGAGCGCCTCTGGTTATGATGTTAGGCGGCTTTAGAAGTTGAGCTTCAACTGAAACTCTGTGGTCCGCGGACCACCCTGATCAAACGTCCCAGAACCACGTTGTACACGGAGACCATCTTCGATTGCATACGAGTTAGTGCCATTCAAACGGGTACCGGAAGTTGAACCCAAAGCTTGCAGTGTCCCGGTGAGACGATTGAAGTTTGCCATGTTCGTTACATTGTAGAAAGAGATTCCCGGCACCAGAGATAACCCCTTGTGAAAGCGTTCGAACGAAACGGGA
Source organism: Verrucomicrobia bacterium Tous-C9LFEB (assembly GCA_903970445.1). Classification (GTDB taxonomy): domain Bacteria; phylum Acidobacteriota; class Terriglobia; order Terriglobales; family Acidobacteriaceae; genus Granulicella. The sequence continues at coordinate 100,939 of CAJCIP010000058.1, forward strand.
TAGTTCAGGCTCGCGTCGAACGTCCTAAACATTGCATTCGGGAGAGCTCCGTTGGATGGAGCAGGTGCCAACAAGGGCTTCACTCCACCGAGTTCTAACATCTGAGCCGAGCTCAAGAGCCCCGCACGCACCACAGCCTGACCAGCTGGCGTTAGTGTGCCGGCCTGAGTTGCGTTGTAGTTGCTGATGAATCTTCCAAGATTGCCGGGCGTCACGGAGTGCATGTACGATCCCACTCCACTACCAGGAACGATGTCGGCTGTAGTACCGTCTCCGGTAACGTCAGTGCGGAAAATCTCTCCTGGGGCTCCGCCCGCAGTCGGAAGTGTTAGCGTAGTAGCGCCAGCAGAAAAGAAGTGTCCGATCAAACCAAGCTGCGGCCCGTACTTCAGACCGAAAGAACCACCAAAGCTTAACTCATTTAGGTGGTCATTGGACAGACGCCCCGTATAGGACTTCGGGTCCAATTGATCGAACGGCGCTGAATTGAAGAATTGATCAGAAGTACCCGCCGACGCGTTTTCACCAGCATCACCTACGGCCCGTGACAGAGAGTAAGAGACCTGAAAATTTGAACTTACAACACCCGGCAGCGGATGTTGACGCTGCTGCTTGAGCACGATCTGCAATGCGTCATAGCCGGATTGTCCTGTTGGCAGGATAACTGTGCCTTGGCCGAGTGTAGGGTTGAGCCCAGCAAAAGCCGCACCTGTGTTCGGCGTGAGACCAAAGAATTGTGCTGGCAACCCTTCGAGATATGTACCCGAGGAATCGAGACCGTTGCTGGCAAAATCTGAAATGGTCGCTGGACCGACCGGGGTGGTCGATGTCGCAGGATGCAGACCTGGGCATGCCGCTATTGCTGCGTCGACAGTAGCGGCGCCGCAAGCTGCGAGCGTCTTGGCGATGGCTCGTGACGCGGCAGCCGTGTTCAATGTACTTGCCGCGCCAAGATGGTTTACATCTATGTTTAGCGGAACATGGATTGTTCCGTTGTGAATGTAATCCGCGCTCACCAGCGTTCCCTTTGTTACCTCATACTGGAAGCCGCCGTTGAACTGAATGGCGTAGGGGGTACGATACGGTGCACCGTAGAGAGCGCCGGTGAAAGCGGTCGACAGGTAATTGCCAATGTAAGACCCGTTGGAAGAGGTATTGTTCGCCTGCGTGGCTGCCACGTACTGCTGCTGAACATTGACAAGATATGGAGCTGCTTGAGCAATGGGGAGGTTGCACACGTCGGTCAGCTGCATAGTGTTGCCATTAGCAGTCGCCGAGCTGATCGTTCCGCCGCCCGGCAGAGCGAGAGTGTAGCCACTTTGGCCGCAAAGCCCCGCGTCACCGAAGAACGGTCCGCTGGCATTCAGAGCGGGCGGCCGGGCGTTGCCGGTGTTGTTGAAGATATCGTTTTCGAAGAACATACCACCGCCGAGGCGGATCGAAAGCTTGTGGCTTCCAGGACTAAAGATCAAGCCCGCCTGCGGTGCAAAGTTTCCATAGGGCTGATGAACCTGTCCGCCAAGGTCCGACCGAAACTGCGCCATCAATGGCGAATTACCGGAACAAGGCAGTGAAAATCCTAGATCCAATGCGCTTTGGCAAGTTGGAGCAGGAAGGTCCTGGTTTGCGCGGTCGGTATCGATGCTGTAGCGGAGACCCGCAACAATAGTAAGACTCGGCATGGCTTTCCATGTATCAGCGACGTAGTAGCCACTTCGCCAATCGTGTACGCCACCACCGGGCAAACCAAAACCAGGCTGCTCGGTGAAGACGCCGTTACCGTTTCCGAAGACTACGCCGCCCTGAGAAGAATAGCCATGAAGAGGATCGCCCGGGCAGGCTGGCAGCGACGGATTGTTATTGCAATTGGCCAGGAGGAAATCACTATCGAAACCAACTTGCGGAGCAAGGCTGAAGAATGCAGCGAAGCCGCCGCCGAGCAAACGATTTATACTCGCGCCATATTTCAGCGTGTGCTTGCCTTTTGTCCAAGTGCCGTCATAACGCAACTGCTTATCGGATTGGTAGGTGCCCTGAGGGGCGAGGTAGTTCGGGCCGGCATAGAAGCCGTCAGCACCATCTGCGAGTTGCAAGCCAATGTTTGGGTTGTATAGGGATGCATTCCCTGCAGTGGTGTCGCTGATCAGATTATGAAATTTTTCGTAACCACCACGAATAGAGTGGGTAAACTTCCCTGTTACAAAGTCAGCGCCTCCAACAATTCCGGGGACGTTATCACGGTTGCTGTAGGTGGAATACAGATTGCCGTAGTTGCCGAATGCGGCGTTGTCTTCATAGAAGATGCGAGCAAAGAGATGAGCGCCAAAGGGTCCGTTATAATCCAAACGACCCATGCTGAAGGTGTCTCGGAACGGCTCACTAAGCGTTGGGTACTGTGTCAGGATCGGCGTGGTCAGGAAAGGATCGCCGGCAATCTGCGTGGGGTCGTTGAAGGTACTGCCTGCCGCAGCGGCGTCCAAGTCCTGCTTGATACGCTCCGAGTCCGCGAAGAAGAAGAGCTTGTTCCTAAGAATCGGCCCGCCGATGCTACCGCCAAACTGATTTCGCTGAAATGGACTGTCGATTCCATCTTCGTTACGTGCAAAGAGTGCACGGTGGTCCTGGAAGTTGTAAAAAAGCTGGCCGTGAAAAGCGTTGGTCCCGGTGGGAGAAGCGACAAGGACCTGACCGGTGGACGTTACTTCACCCGAAACGTCCTGAGTCGACCGATTTAGCTGAAATTCATCCACCGCTCCGGTCGGCACATTGATGATCGTTGTACCTACAGTTTCATCGGTGATGTCCTGGCCGTCATACAGAATGCGAGTTGTGCGCCCCGACACACCGTCTACCGAAATTGCGGAGTAACCGGCTTTAGTCGGATCAAACGTTTCGCCAGATTGCAAAATGACTCCCGGTTGAACTTGCGCTAGATCCAGGAAGTTACGTCCATTAATAGGGAGGCTTTCCACCTGCTCCCTTGTAAGAACGTCCTGTACACCGGCTTGATCGGTGTTTACCTGAATAGCGCCTGCGTTTACCTCAATCGTTTCACTTGCGTTTCCAACGGTTAGTTTCTCGTTACCGGACGTCACCGTACCGGTACGGACTACAGTCTTGACACTCATACGCTGGAAATTTGGGGCGCTGACGATAATCGTGTAGTTACCCGGCTCCAGCGGTCCTAGGCTGTAAAAGCCTGAGGCGTCCGCTTGAAGAGTGTGTGAGTACCCTACGCCTGGATTGCTGATTATGATCGTCGCGCCTGGGACTGAGGCACCTGAAGGGTCGGTGATGGTTCCTTGGATTGAACCGCCGTTAGTTGAAATAGCCTGACCATGTGCTGAGCCAACGATGGCGGCGGCCAAAACAAGAGTTGCGAAGACCTTCTTCATAAGTGATGAACTCCCCAAAAGGTGTGTAGGCGTAGATATAGTTCCTATCCAAACTCCAGAAAGCAAGTCTGATGCCAAAGTTGTATGGTGCTAGAACTCTCGTATTCCGAGCCTTTCACGTCGTCCTTCGATATCATTTCGTGGCGATTCTCTTGAATTTCATAATTCCCGCTGCCACTGCAACACAAATACGGATGAAAAGCGAAGAAATGGTGAAGTATTCTCGGGAGGGTGGATTACAGCAGGAGTCGCAATGAGCGAGGCCGAAAACGAAAGCTCCCGGACTAAGACCAGCCAGTTGGGTTCAGATCGAACCGCAAACCTGTTCGGCTTTCTGCACATTGACCTGAACAGCTTCTTTGCCTCGGTGGAGCAGCAGTTGCATCCCGAATACCGTGGGAAGCCCACTGCGGTGGTCGGCACGATGGCGGATACGGGCACGATCATCGCGGCGAGCTATGAGTGCAAAGCCGTGGGCGTGAAGACGGGCACAAAAGTCGCTGAAGCGAAGAAGCTGATTCCGGACATTATCTTCGTGAACGGATCGCATACAAAGTACGCCGAGTTCTCACACAACATCGCCGATGCCGTGGAGAGGGTCTGTCCTGTCGCGCACACGCCATCGACGCTCTAAAAAGACCGCGGCCCTTGCTTCTTCACGAATGAGTCTTCTTCCGAGTACGAGCGATCAAGCCCTTCAATTGCTTTGAGCAGCTACGGCACTTTCAGAAATAGCAAAGGGCGCCGAAGCGCCCTTTGCCAGCAAGTGTTGCAGGGGTTAGAAGTTGATCTTTCCAGCGAACTGCAGGAAGCGACGTTCGTCATTCGCACCACCATTAGCACCGACGCCACCCTTTGAAGCAATAATTTGCGGGTTGCTGCCGCTTGGGCCATAGGTACCTGCACCAGCAGTGTAATCCGCAGCGTCAAGCTGCGAATCCTGAATGTACAAGTTATGGTGATTTGTTACGTCGAAGGCTTCCGCACGAAGTTCCAGGTTCAGACGCTCGTGAATTGGAATTGTCTTCGAAACCGACGCGTTGAGGTTATAGGCACCCGGGCCGCGGAAGCTATTCCGCGAAACCATCGTGCTAGGGTAGGTGGTCAGTACGTCTGAAACACCGCCTGGGTAGGCGGATCCTGGAATTGCCAGAGCAGGATTGCCGAACGGAGCATCCACGGGAAGATCATTCGCGCCCGAGATGGTGTAGCTGTTGCCAGCATTTGCGGCGTTCGTAGGAATATTCTTGAACGTGTGCCGTGTTACTGGGGTAATAGGATTGTAGCGAACCAGCCCATATCCAGATGAGTTGTTCGTAGAGTCAGAAAGAGTAAACGGCACGCCTGTTCGAACAGTGTAGATGCCGGTAATCTCATAGCCGCCGAGCAGCTGCGCCAAGGCCTTTCCCTTATCACGGAAGAACGACGGCGTACGGTAGATCGGAGCCATTACGAAGCGGTGCGTGACATCGAAATCGGAACTTGCATGGTCAAGATATGGCATGAATGAATTCATGTAGCCGAGACCGCCGACATTTTCAGGCGCACCAGATTCGGAGAAGGTTGTGGAAAGATCATCAAGCGCGTGAGCGTAGGTGTAATTCGCAACGAGCGACAGTCCGCTGTGGTGCACATCGCGCGTGGTGAACTGAACGTTCAGCCCGTTGTAGTAACTGTCGCCGTTGGAACCGCGATTGTTGTCGTTTGAAAAGGCAGCGTTCGGATAGGTAAGGCCGTAAGCCCCAGATACGGGATCTTTAATCGGGTCGCCGAGGTACACATTACCCATACCTGCGATGTTGTAGTTTTTTATGTCGTACAGATGAAGACCACGTGAGCCGTTGTAGCTGATGCTGACGAGAGTGCCACGGCCGAGTTGCTGATCGATCGACAAGGAATGGAACTGAGTCTGAGCGGTGCGGATGTTCTGGTCTATATGGCGCAGGCTTGTAGGCGGCAGTGCAACTGAACCCGTACCCTGCAGTGGCCCTGTGTTGCTGTTTGTTACCGTGTACGTTTGGTTACTGCTAGTGCGAAGAACAACGACAGCGTAATTCGGCGGGTTTTGTATTGCGTTGAATGTTACGTTCCCGAAGTTACGTTCGTAGGAGATTCCATAGCCTCCCCGAAGAGACGTCTTGCCGTTGCCGAACACATCGTAAGCGAATCCGACACGTGGAGATACGGTGCCATATTGTGGGTTCCATAGCTTCTTGATCGGACTATTCGGGACGGTGAAAACACCGCCTGTACGAACCTCTGCCGGAATGCTAGTGCCTGCTCCGTAGTAGAAGTTTGCGTCGAGGTTCTGATTGTTATTGTGTTGGACGCCGAAGTACTCATAGCGAACACCGTAGTTGAAGGTAAAGGCCGGCGTGACTTTAAACTGGTCCTGAGCGTAGGCGGCCCAATCATGAAAGCGGTTGGAACGAGCAAATGCTGGCTGCGAAACGGGAAGAGTAATGGTGCAGGCTGTCGTCTGTATCAGCGCAGCCGTGTAAGGATTGCGCTGGCAAGGCACGGCTCCATTAGGATTGACCGCCGCTTGAAACTGATACAAGTTACCGGTACCCAGGTTTGCGATACCGTTCGGAGTGTTGTTGCCAAGTTGTTCATTGGCCTGAGCGTAAGCCCCATAGCCATGATTGTCCTGGATGTACAACACCTGGCCTCCAACCTGTAATTGATGCTTCCCGAGAAGGTAGTTCAGGTCCTGATTGAATTGGATAGTGTTCTGAGGACCGCCGAAGGGTAGACCACCGTTAGCCGGGTTTGTAGCGTAAAAGCCGGGCAGTTGAAAGAAAGTCTGAGAAACAGGATCTTTGGCACTCGTTCCAACGAACAACGTAGGTGTATTTTGCAAGGCGGTGTTGTAGCTGTTCGCGGTGTTGGAACGGGTGAAGCTCAAGCGGCTAAGGGTGGAAAGCTTCGAGTTGAACTCATGCGCGCCACTGAGCAAGTATGCCTGTACGTGGTTGGACTCGCCGACATCGTACTGGCTGTAAGGAGTAGCAGAGGCCGAACCCAGAGCATCGTCCTCGTGATAGTTGACGTAGCGGAAAAATATCTGCGTCTTAGGCCCTAGGTTGTAATCTACGCGGCCCACGATGTTGTACGTGTTTTGCGGGAGACCGCCACCTGCATCAGAAGGCGCGGTGAACGAAACTTTGTTGAAGATGGGCAGAGCAGCCGGGAGAGTTCCGTACTCCCCACCGTTCGCATTAGTCGTGTTTAGCGCAGCACCGAGTTGAGCGTTGGTCGTTGTACTGAGCACAGTGCCAACGTTCGTGGGTCCGTAGGTACTGAAGTAGGACTGGACATTGGCAGGGGCCGCAGCGAGGAACTGCGGGGCAGGAACAGAGGCAACAAGGCCAGCGGAGCTCCGTACGCGGATAAACTCCGTCGAGCCCATAAAGAAGAGTTTGTCCTTGATGATCGGACCAGAGACGATTCCACCGAACTGATTACGTGTGTAGATGCCCTTCGCCACACCATCTTGGGCATTAGTAACTGTGTTCGCTGTGGTGGCTGAAATGCGATTGAACTCCCAGACACGACCGTGAAGACTATTGCTGCCAGCAACAGTAGCGACAGAAACTACGCCGCCCGAAGCTCTACCGTATTCCGGCGAAAAGTTATTAGTAATGATTCGATATTCCTGGACCGCATCGACAGGCACGATGGCAGCAACTGAATCGCCGAAGACCGAAATATTTTCTACGCCGTCAAGCAGGATCTCAGTACCGGAAGTACGAGAACCATTCAGCGAGAAGTTCACTCCGCGCGTCGCATTGTTTTGGCTAAGGTTATTTGATGCACTGTTGTCGCCATTGCTGACATTGCCCGACAGATTGACGAAGTCATAGGGATTGCGTGTAAGCGAAGGCAATTGCGTGATCTCAGTCTGATCAACGACCTGACTAACTTCCGCCGTCGCAGTATTCACAACCGCCGTATCACCAGCCGCGACTTCGACGGTTGTGGTGCTACTGCCGACAGTCAATTTGGGATTGATCGTGTACCGGCCACCGACGTTTACGACGAGGGTAGCCTTGTACGATTCAAAACCGGCGGCGTTGGCGATCACCTGATAAGAGCCGGGTTCCAGGTTCGGGAATTCATATTCGCCAGTGCCTGTAGTGATGCTCGTGCGCACGTTGTTCGTTCCGAGGTTCTTCAAAGAAACGGACGCGCTGGCTATGACAGCGCCAGAAGCGTCGGTCACGGCACCGGAAACCTGTGCGGCAGCCTGTGCGTAGGCAGATGCCGGCGAGATAACAATAGGGATGAAAATACCGAGAGAAATCGCGGCTCCAAGCAAACCCCGCGAAATAGTCCTGTTTATCAAGGTGGAACTCCTATAGCGCTATATCTGTCGGGCCACAGTGTGTACCCGCTAGCTCCTATCTCGTATGCAATTTCAATGCCAACTTTGTTGCACAGAAAACCCCAGTGGTGTTAGCACATACATCGCTTGGCGGTGTGAGGCCTTCCTTATTCTTCTATTTTTCATAGTTGCTGTGGGCAGTCAGAGGGTCTCTACAATCTGGCGATAGAAGTAGAATAGCGAAGAAGAAGCGAAGATAGAAATGTGTGCGCTAGATCTCAGTGACAAAGAATTGCTCCCTGCTGAAGGAACTGCAGACCTGTTCGGCTTCCTGCACATTGACCTGAACAGCTTCTTTGCCTCGGTGGAGCAGCAGTTGCATCCCGAATACCGTGGGAAGCCCACTGCGGTGGTCGGAACGATGGCGGATACGGGCACGATCATCGCGGCGAGCTATGAGTGCAAAGCCGTGGGCGTGAAGACGGGCACGAAAGTCGCCGAAGCAAAGAAGCTGATTCCCGACATTATCTTCGTCAACGGATCGCATACCAAGTACGCCGAGTTCTCGCACAACATCGCCGCTGCCGTCGAGCGGGTCTGTCCTGTCGCGCACACGCCGTCGATCGACGAAATGGTTTGCCAGTTGATGGGCAAAGAGCAGGAGCCTCCTCGCGCACGGAAGATCTCGCTGGCGATCAAGCAGGCCATCAAGGATGATGTGGGCGAAACGCTGCGCTGCTCCATCGGCATGGCGCCAAACCGATACCTTGCGAAGATTGCCAGCGACATGCAGAAGCCGGACGGGCTGATAGGACTACTGCCCTCGCAGCTTCCGCGGGCAATCGCGCACCTGGAATTGCGCGATCTTCCCGGCATAGGAGCGCGCACGGAAACTCGGCTGAATGCGAAAGGTATTCGCACCATGCCGGAGTTGCTTGCGCTTGATCGCAACGGCATGCACAAGCTGTTCGACTCCGTGTGGGGAGACCGCATGTATCACTGGTTGCGCGGGCACAACACAGGGGACGATGGTGCGCCCGTGCCGAGCGATGTGCAGAAGTCGTTGGGGCACTCGCACGTGCTCGGACCGGAGCATCGCACGCCGGAAGGCTCATGGGCGGTGGCGCACAAACTGCTGCACAAAGCAGCCATGCGACTACGTATGGAGAAGTTCTTTGCAGGCACGCTTGGGGTGACGATCAAGTATTCGCTTTCTCGCGAACAGGCCGCGCGTGTGGGAACACGCGTGAAGAAGCACACCAGCGGCATCACGCAAACCGGCTGGGGCATGGAAGCGAGGTTCCGTCCCTGCCAAGACACGCTGTCGTTTCTTCAGGCGCTGCAAGGCATGTGGGCTCAGCGGCCAAATGGTCCGGAGCACCAGAAGCCGTTCTTCGTTGGCGTAACTCTACGCAACCTGATTCCCGAGGACGAGGTTCAGACCATGCTGTTTGAAGAGCCCGGCAATCGCCGTGAGCTGAGTGCGACGATGGACAAGCTCAACTTGAAGTACGGCCACTCAACGCTGCACTTTGCCGGCATGCTCCCCGCGCGTGACTCCGCACCCACACGCATTGCGTTCACGCAGATACCGGTACAGTACGGCGTGGAATATATGTAACTCGCTCCGGCTGCAGAAGCCGGAAGAGTAACCTGAGCTTTGCAGTCTTTGCCTAACCTTTGAACCTTCGGAGCAGCTTTATGGCATCACGGAATCGCTTTTCCTCTCAGCCCCGCGTCTCTCTTCCTGGCAGTGAAAAGACGGCCTACGACGAGGCATCTACGCCCCTCGCCGTGAGCGCGATTTCGGTTGCCACGGAGCACGTGCCGGAAGAGCCGATGGACGTCTCGGTGATCGTGAAGCGCAAGGCTCCGCTGGATGCCGCAGCGATTGCAGCAGGAACACATCCTCATCTCACGCGCGAGGAATACGGTGCGCGCTACGGTGCCGATCCCGCATCGCTGCAGGTCGTGCGCGAGTTTGCGGCCGAGTTTGGCCTTTCAGTGGAACGCCAGCCCGACACTGACGAGCATTACCGCACGCTGCATCTGACAGGCACGCGGGAGCAGATGGAGAAGGCGTTCGGTTGTTCACTTTCGACCGTAGAAACGCGGCACGGCAAGCTGCGCGTGCGCTCAGGCACGATCCAGGTGCCGCAGGAGTTCGCGGAGCATGTCGAGGCCGTGCTCGGTCTGGACAATCGTCCGCAGGCCAAGCCGCACAATCGCGTCGCGGTGCCTCACGCCGGCAATGTCTCGTATACGCCAGTGCAGGTGGGCCAGCTCTACGGCTTTCCGGCAGGCGCGACGGCGAAAGGCCAGACCATCGGCATCATCGAGCTTGGTGGAGGCTATCGGACTACGGATCTCGCCGCGTACTTCAAGACGCTGAATCTACCCGCGCCCACGGTGACAGCGGTGGCCGTCGACAAAGGCAAGAACACACCCGGCAATGCTTCAGGCGCAGATGGCGAGGTGATGCTGGACATCGAGGTTTGCGCGGCTATCGCGCCGGATGCGAAGATCGCCGTCTATTTCGCGCCAAACACGGACCAGGGTTTTATCGACGCCATCTCTTCCGCGGTGCACGACACGAAGAACAAGCCTAGCGTGATCTCCATCAGTTGGGGCGGCCCGGAAAGCTCGTGGACCTCGCAATCGCTGACAGCGCTGGACCAGGCCTGCCAGTCGGCGGCAGCGCTCGGGGTCACGATCACGGTGGCTGCTGGTGACGATGGCTCAACCGATGGCGGCACCGGCAACAACGTGGACTTTCCTGCCTCAAGCCCGCATGTGCTGGCCTGCGGCGGCACCAAGCTTACCGGAAGTGGAACCAAGATCACGAGCGAAGTCGTGTGGAACGAGCTGACCGCACAGGAAGGCGCCACCGGCGGCGGCGTCAGCGCGGTATGGGCGCGGCCCGCATGGCAAGCCAACGCCAACGTGCCGAAGCCTGCGGGAACTTCAGGTGGCCGCGGAGTACCGGACGTCGCGGGTGACGCTGATCCCAGCACTGGCTACACGATCCGCGTCGACGGCGAAACCGCAGTCATCGGCGGCACAAGCGCTGTCGCGCCGCTGTGGGCAGGACTGATTGCTTTGGCGAACGCACAGAACAAGAAGGCTGCCGGGTTCATCAATCCCGCGATCTACGCTGCCAGTGCGAAGTCTGCATTCAACGACATCACGTCAGGCAACAACGGCAGCTTCAAGGCCGGCACGGGCTGGGATGCGTGCACGGGGCTCGGAAGCCCGATCGGCACGAAGGTGATCCAGTTGCTCGGTATGGCAGCGGTGTCGACTTCCAAACACTAATTCCACTGCGGCAAACCAGCGGTACTTTGTCTCCGTGCCTTTTCTCTCGCCCATGACAAACGTCACCTCCCTTCGCTGACGACCTTCACTGCTTTGTGCTTTAGCTTCCTTGCATACTCACTCTTGTAGTCGAGCAATCAAACGAGGGACGCGCATGCACGAAATACTCGAAGCTTCCGAAGTCGTACCGCAGCCTTCGCAACCCGCCAAAGACGCGGTGGCCACTCTCACCAACATCACCAAGCGCTACGCCAACGGCGTTGTTGCGCTTGACGGCCTTTCGCTTTCGTTGCATCCCGGCGAGATCGTTGCTCTGCTCGGTCCCAATGGTGCGGGTAAATCGACGGCAGTGAAGCTGATGATGGGGCTCAGCTCGCCTACATCGGGCACGGCTCGCATTTTCGGGCTTGATCCTCGGAACACCGCCGCACGCCTGCGTACTGGCGTCATGCTTCAGATCGGCCGCGCTCCCGAAATGCTCCGCGTGCGCGAGCATCTCATGATCTTCCGCGGCTACTATGCGAACCCCATGCCTTACGCCGACATCATCAAGGCCGCTGGCCTGGAAGGAATTGAAGAGCGTTTCTTTGGTGAGTTATCCGGTGGGCAAAAACAGCGGGTGCTGTTTGGCATTGCACTTGCCGGTGACCCCGACCTCATCTTCCTCGACGAGCCTACTGTCGGCCTCGACATCGAAGCGCGGCGGCTCATGTGGGCGGAAATACGCGCTCTTGCCGCTCGCGGCAAGACGGTGCTGCTCACCACGCACTATCTGGAAGAAGCCGACGCGCTGGCGCACCGCATCATCGTCATCAACAACGGCAAGGTTGTCTGTGAAGGCACGCCGAACGAGGTGAAGTCGCGCGGCACATCCGGCGCCGCCGGTTCTACGGGCGCAGTCAGGATCATTCGTTGCGTTACTACGCTCACCGCGAACCACCTGCTCGCTATACCTTCTGTGAGCCACGTTGAAGTGAATGGAAACTTTGTCACCATCACCAGCGAGCAGGCCGAAGCCACCCTCCGGGAAATGCTCGCGCTGGATCAGAGTCTTCACTCGCTCGAGGTGCAGCGGCCTGCCCTTGAAGATGCCTTCCTTGCGCTTACTTCCAACAATTAGCACCATGCTCTGACTCGCGTTTGCTTCTGCCACCAATTCTGATGTGAGGTATTCCAATGTCTACCGCCGCTCTTCTCTTGCCAAGCGCGAACCGCCGTCCCAACGCTGTCGGTATCTTCCTTACCGAGATTCGTTTTGAAGTTCTTCGTTCTTTGCGCACTCGTGTCTACTCGCTTTCCGCGATTGGCTTTCCCGTCATGTTCTATTGCCTCTTCGGCTTGCTCATGAATCGCGATGTCACCGTGGGCAACGGTGTACTGCTAGCGAAGTACCTGCTTGGCGGCTATTCCGTATTTGGCTCGCTCGGCGCGGCTATCTTCGGCATCGGCGTAGGCGTCGCGCTGGACCGCAGCGCCGGCTGGCTGGAGCTGAAACGCGCCAGCCCCATGCCGACGCTTGCCTACGTATCTTCCAAATGCGCGATGGCGGTGGTCTTTAGCCTCATCATCGTTTGCGTGCTTACCGCGCTCGGTATTGCTTTTGGTCATGTCCATCTCACATTTCACGAGTTCATCAGCATCGCCGGGCTCGCCGTAGCTGGAAGCATCCCATTCTCCTGCCTTGGGCTTGCTATGGCGTTCCTTATTCCGCCCAACGCCGCCGGCGGCGTCGCCAACCTTGTGTATCTTCCAATGAGCTTCCTCTCCGGATTGTGGGTACCTCTGAGATTTCTGCCCAAGTTCCTACAGAACATCGCCCCCGCGTTCCCCACATACCACCTCGCACAGCTTATGTATGCCTCGCTCGGAGCGCCCTCCTGGGGAACCGTGCTGACCCATGTGATCGGCTTGCTCAGCTTCACCGCACTGATGGCCGGCATCACCTACGTTGCTTTCCGGCGCGCGGAACAGAACTCCTGATGCGAGATCGCGAGAGACGGGATGCGATCATAGCTCGCCAACTGGCTCTCGAATCTTTTCCCTCTTCCGCAGTACACTCATTCCCAAACGGGCAAACCATGGCCGCCACCGACCCAATCTCGCAACAACAACAGCGCAAGTGGGCATGGCTATGGCTTGCCTACTCGGGCTTCATCTTTCTCGATCCCATCTTCGATCCCAGCCTGGCACTATGGCTTGGCACCCTCGCTGTCCTCGCTGTCTTCCTTGCGATCTTTGCTCTCTACGTCAACGCTACGGACGCCGGCTCGCCCTTCCGTTACGGCATGATCGCCGCTACCTTTACCCTTGGGCTTCTCGCTTTTCCTTGGAATCAGGGCGCTTCCTGCCTCTTTATTTATGCTGCGTCTTTCCTTCCCTTCGCGATAGTCTCTGTCCGCCGCGTTGTTCTACTCATCCTGGCTGAGTGCCTCGGTGTCTTCGCCGAGGGTTGGTACTTCACCGTACATGTCCGTCCGCAGACGACGTTCCACGTCGGCTGGCCGAACACCGTCGTCGCCATCTTTCTGATGATCGTCATCGGCGGGGCTAATATCTTGTTTGCTGAGCAGAAGCGAGCCGAATGCAAGCTCCGCGAAGCCCAGGCAGAAAACGTTACACTCGCCGCCGTAGCTGAACGCGAACGCATCGCGCGCGATCTGCATGATGTGCTCGGCCACACCTTGAGTCTGATCGTGCTGAAGGCTGAACTTGCCGGCCGTCTCCTTGACACGCAAACGCAGGCCTCCAGGGAACGCGCACGCGCCGAAATAGGAGATGTGGAGCGCACCGCACGCACCGCGCTGGCGGAGGTCCGCGAAGCGATTGGCGGCTATCGCTCCAAAGGTCTCGCCGCCGAGATTGAAGCAGCGCGGCGAACACTGGAAGCCGCAGGAGTCACCTTGAAGACCGATGCTGTCATCACGAATCTCGCAGGCCTCAACGCACAGGAAGAAACGGTGCTTGCACTCGCGATGCGCGAAGCCGTGACGAACATTGTGCGGCACGCACGAGCGACAACTTGCCGCCTGCGCTTCGCTTCGGAGAACGGTCGGCGCAGACTTGTCGTCGAAGACGATGGACACAACACGACACTGCAAGAAGGTAACGGCCTGCGCGGTATGCGTGAGCGCGTAGAGGCGCTGGGCGGCAACGTGCAGCTTGATAGATCGCAGGGAACGCGTCTGTCTATCGAGCTTCCGCTTGCGTCCGCCGGATTGGCGTCGTGAGCGCCGCAGTCGGGCAACCGGAGAATGTAGCAACCAAGATTCGCGTGGTGCTCGCCGAAGACCAAACGATGCTGCGCGGCGCGCTCGCGGCGCTGCTGGAACTTGAGCCGGACATTCAGGTAGTAGCACAGTCTGCCAACGGACGCGAAGCCGAACGCAAGGTCCGTGAGCTTGCTCCTGATGTTGTGGTGACGGACATCGAGATGCCTGAGATGACGGGCCTCGAACTTGCCGGCCTGTTGAAGGACCAGGGCTCGAAATCGAAGCTCATCATCCTCACCACCTTCGCCCGGCCGGGATACCTTCGCCGCGCGCTGGAGGCGGGTGCTCGTGGCTACTTGCTCAAAGATCGTCCTGCAACGGAACTCGCCGAAGCGATACGTCGCGTGCATGCCGGTTTGCGCTATGTAGACCCAGCGCTCGCCGCAGAAGCTTGGAGTGCCGACGACGATCCGCTCAGCGACCGCGAACGTCAGATTCTGCAGCGCGCCGGTGACGGACGCTCGTCGTTAGAAATTGCAACCGAGCTTCGCCTCTCAGAAGGCACTGTGCGCAACTATTTGTCTGAGGCCATCGCAAAACTCGGCGCTGCGAATCGCGTTGATGCAGCACGCATCGCCCGCACGCGCGGGTGGTTGTGAGCGAATACGTCGGCCGTCTTGCGCCATCGCCAACTGGTCTTCTGCATCTCGGCCACGCCCGCACTTTTTGGACCGCCTTCGAACGCGCCCAAGCGGCGCGCGGCAAGCTCTGGCTGCGCGATGATGACCTCGACCCGCAGCGTTCACGCACAGACTATGCGACGGCTATGCGCGAAGACCTTCGCTGGCTCGGCATTACCTGGAACGAAGAGACGCGGCAGAGCGAGCGCCTTGCCGCGTACAGGCAAGCGATGCAGCAGCTCATCGCTTCAGATCTCGTATACGTGTGCCACTGTTCACGACGCGATCTTCAACAAGCCGCAAGGGCGCCGCATGAAGAAACGGAAGACGAACCGATGTACCGCGGCACATGCCGACCAACTCTAGCAGCGACGAAGTCACGGAGCACCAGCATGGAGCGTTTGTCGTTTGAGGGAGATGTGCAACCTCAGCATCTGTCATCTCGACCGGACCCTGAGCTCGCCGAAGGGGCAGTGGAGAGACCCCCGCATTTCGCTTCCGAGCCCGAAATCTGTCTCCAGGCCAATTACCGCTTCCGCGTCCCAGACGATGAACTCATCCGCTTCAACGACGCCAACGCAGGCGCGCAATCATTCCGCGCGGGCTGCGACAGCACCGCAGACTTCGGTGACTTCCTCGTCTGGCGAAAGGACGGCTTGCCCAGCTATCAACTTGCGTGTGTCGTCGATGATGCGGCGATGCATATCACCGAAGTTGTTCGCGGGCGCGATCTACTCAAGTCCACTGCGCGGCAGATTCTGCTGCAACGCGCGCTGGATCTATCTACGCCGAGCTACTTCCACTGCGATTTAGTGCGGGACGACGCAGGTGTGCGCCTCGCCAAACGCCACGATGCACTCAGCCTTCGCGCTCTACGCGATGCAGGCGCAACGCCTGAACAGGTACGCTCGATGTTCTAAGCCGGGCTGCGACGGCTTTCTTGCCGAATGCGTGCGATCAGGCTTTCGTACAATAAGCAGATTGTGACATTGGACTTTCTGGGTACTCTCGAGCGCTCGCACAAATGCGGCGATTTGCGCTCCTCGCATTCCGGCAACACTGTGACGCTCATGGGCTGGGTGAATCGCCGCCGCGACCACGGCGACCTCATCTTTCTCGACGTGCGCGACCGCACAGGTATCACGCAGGTAGTGTTCGACAAGAGTGTGTCCCCTGAGGCTCACGCCAAGGCCGAAGCCGCGCGTCCTGAGTTCGTCGTTGCTGTCACAGGTGCTGTGCGCGATCGCGGCGAAGGCCTGCGCAATCCGAAAATGCTCACGGGCGACATCGAAGTTGTCGGCAGCGAGTTGTTGCTGTTGAACGATGCAAAGACACCGCCGTTTCCTATCGCGGATGACGCTCCCATTACCAACGAAGAGATTCGTCTGAAGTATCGCTACCTCGACTTGCGCCGTCCCGAGTTGCAGAAGAACTTCGCGCTGCGTCACAAGGTCACCCGTGCCATCCGTGACTTCCTCTCCGACAACAGCTTCCTCGAAATCGAAACGCCGCTGCTCACGCGCTCCACGCCGGAGGGCGCACGCGATTACCTCGTTCCCAGCCGCGTGCATCCCGGCCACTTTTACGCGTTGCCGCAGTCGCCGCAAATCTTCAAACAGATTCTGATGATCTCGGGCTTCGACCGCTACTTTCAGATCGCGCGCTGCTTCCGCGACGAAGACCTGCGCGCCGATCGTCAGCCTGACTTCACGCAGATCGATCTCGAAACCACGTTCCCGCAGCAGAGCACGATCTTTCGCATCGTCGAAGGCTTTTTGCGCGCGGCGTTCAAAGCCGGTGGAATCGATCTCCCAGAGGTCAGCTTCCTGCAGATGACCTATGACGAGGCCATCGCGAAATACGGCATCGATAAGCCGGACATGCGCCTGCCAGCGATGGTGGACCTGTCTGCGGAGCTCACCGCGGAGTTGCGCGGAACGCTGAAGATCGACGCAACGTTGCCGGTGTATGGCTTTACAATTCCGCGTGTTGGCGCGCTCAGCGGAACGCAACGCCGCGCCCTCGTGGATGAAATTCGCAAGGGCTTCGGCGACTGCGGTCTCGACTTTCTCGACGTTGCACGCCTGCGCACCAATGAAGCCTTCATGCCGCTCGCGGAAGCGATTGCGGCAAAGCTGACGGCGGAGCAGATTGTTTTCTGCGGTGAGAACTTCACCACCGACGATCTCGCCGTCGTCATCACGCCAAAGCCAGGCACACCAGTCGCCTGGAACCAGGACAAGCAGTGGATTGCCAAACGAGTTGGCGGTCTTCGTCTTGAGCTCGCGAAAAAATACGCCGACAAGCACAAGCTCTTCGAGCAGACCGGCACAGCAAAAGACTTCCGCTTCCTCTGGGTCACTGATTTCCCGATGTACGAGTGGAACGAAGAGCACAAGGCGTGGGACGCGGCGCATCATCCCTTCACTTCGCCGCACGAAGAAGACATCAAGAGCGGCGCGCTATGGAACGATAAAGGCTCCGTGCGTGCGCTGGCGTACGACATCGTGCTGAACGGCACAGAGCTTGGTTCGGGCTCCATCCGTATCCATCGTCAGGACGTGCAGGCAGAAATCTTCCGCACCCTCGGCATGTCGAACGAAGAAGCGCACGAACGCTTCGGCTTCTTCCTCGACGCGCTGGAATATGGCACACCACCGCATGGGGGCATCGCGCTCGGCCTCGACCGCATCGTGATGATTCTTGCGGGCGCATCTTCCTTGCGCGAAGTCATAGCATTTCCGAAGACCGCGAAAGCAATTGATCTCATGGTCGATGCACCGACTCCTGTGAGTGAGGCGCAGATGCGCGAGCTTAATCTACGCATCGCACATCGCTCTTGAGCCTGCAACGCATTCTGCATCCTATAGTTGACCGCAACCGCGGTGGAGAACGTACATGCAAGGTGCTTTCGTAGCTTCTGTCAACAAGCGGCTGACAGTTTTTGCCGTGGTCTGTGGCTTCGCGTTGGCCGCGAACCTGTCGCTTGTTGCTCAGAGTTCACAAGCCACACAGGTGGATCGTGCTTTTGTGGCGAAGGTGTCGCAGGGCGGCGCCTATGAAGTTGAAGCGGGCAAAGTTGCTGCTATGCGTGGCACTACGCCGGTGATCAAGAACTTCGGGGTGCTTGAGTCGCATGATCATGAAGGCGTCGGTAGCGAGTTGAAGCGCGTTGCCGCAGCCACGGGCGTGCCGATTGCTCCAGGACTGAACGCTGAGTTCTCAGCACGGCTCGCGAAACTGAAAACTGTTCCGGCAGACCAGTTCGAGCAGCTCTACGTAGCTGACATGAAGCAGATTCACAATAAGGACGAGGGGCTCTTTGTTCAAGAAGCTGAGCAGGGTTCTGCGGCCTACAACAGCTTTACGCGCCACACTGCACTGCTGGTGAAGGCGCATCTCGGCTGGCTCAACACGCTGTAAACAGGAACTTGCTTCTTTCTTCGTCCGCTGACTCTGTTCACGGCCCCTTGATCATTGAAGCGCGCCTCGCCTGCGTGCTGCCCCGCGTCGTCGCGAGTGCGAGGAGCGGGAGCTCTTTCGAACACTTTTCTTCTCATACGAAGGTAGAGGGCACTGCTGAGCGACGGAGCGAAATGTCCGACGGCGGTTCCGCTACCGACCGGGGTATCCGCTTGCAGTACCGAACTCAGTCGCTCCGTATGGGTTCGGTGTGCCTGGCGTTCCTACTGGCGGCGCCGGCGGATTCTCCGGGCGTTCGGGATGCACCGTCCTAGCTGGATTCGGGCCGGGGGCGGCCGGTAGCGGACTGCCACGCAATCCTGCCAGAATCTGCTGCTGGAAATCACCGGCAGCCCCGGGGCTGTTCGGCAGGAAAAGCGTATTTGTACCACCGCGCGTTCCGATATCGCGCAGCGTGTCGAAGTACTGCGTGAGCAGCACAAGGCTCATCACTTCTTCCGCCGTCGATCCCGGAACTCCGGCCTGGAAGTGTTCGATGGAAGCAGACAGGCCATCAATAATCGCCTGCCGTTCCCGCGCAATACCGTTGCCCTGCAGGGCCTTCGATTCTGCTTCCGCCTCGGCCTGCTTCACCTTGAGGATCTTTTCCGCTTCACCGCGAGCCTGCGCGGCGACCTGCGCGCGCTGCGCCGCGTTGATGTCGTTCATCGCGGCCTTCACTTTGATGTCGGGAATAATGTCGGTAACGAGCGCGGTAAGAATGTTGAAGCCGAACTCACGCATGGTCGCATCGAGCTCGTTCTTCACGGCGACCGAAATACCCGACTGCTGCTCGAATGTCTCATCCAGCGTTAGCTTCGGCACATGGCCCAGAATGCTGTTGAAGACGAAGCTCTCGATCTGTTTCTGTGGCGCGGACAGTTTGTAAAACGCGTCGAAGATGCGGTCGTCCAGCACCTGGAACTGCACGCTCACGGGAATCTGAACAAAGACGTTGTCGCGCGTCTTCGTCTCGACAGAGAAGGCCGCCTGCTTCACCTGCAGATCGACAAAGTACACACGCTCTGCGAATGGGATCAAAACGTGCAGACCGGGGCGTGTGACGCGGTCGAATTTGCCGAAGCGCTCCACAATACCGGCGGAATACGTCCGCACGATATAGAGCGTCTTGATAACGGTAACGAGGATGATGATGGCAACGAAGGCGAACAGAACGAAAATAGCTGGCATGGCGGACGCGGGCATGGAGGCCTCGTGAGCAAGGATACTCCTAAGGCATGAAGCTCTCTAGGTTCGAAGCGTGTGAGTGGTCAGTTGAGCGTCGCCATATGGAAAGAAAGAATGAAGTACGAGCCGGATTTGGTCCGCACTGAACATGCACGGACAAACTCACCTCGCTTCTCATGAAGCGGCATACCAGCCCGAGGCAAACCTGCAGGACACTCCGCTACGCACGACGCCGAAGCGTCCCCCTCCGGTCAACTGGCGAGTTCGTGATTAGGAATGTTTGAAAACACGCAGTGGATCGACAAGGAACGTTGCTTCATGCCAATGGCTCTATTGAAGAACCGCAGGTGCGTCCAACGTTTGATCGAGTAGATGCGCGCCGCCAGTCCATGCAAAGGTCCGTTGCGGCGAACGGTGCCAACCGGATGGCCGATCTGCAAGAGAGAAGGTGCCGCGACCATGCTTTGCCAGCAACGCAGGCATATGCGACTCCAGATCCACACTCAGCATCGGCTTCCCAATCAGGTAACCCTGCGCGCAGTCACAGCCGAGTGCGGCGAGCTCTTCCATGTCTTCGACCGTCTCCACGCCTTCAGCAACAACGCGCTTGTGCAGCGATCGGCCTAGCTGAACTACCGTTCGTACGACTTCGCGACGCTCCGCATTGCGATGCATGCCGGAAACGAAGCTGCGGTCTACTTTCACTTCATCTACAGGAAGGCTGAGAAGGAAACTAAGCGACGAATACCCAGTGCCGAAATCGTCCAAAGAAATGTGAATGCCGTGCGCGCGGATCTCATGCAGCAATTGCTTCACGGTGTTTTCGGGGACCAGCAAAACGGATTCAGTAATCTCCAGCCGCAGGAGAGCGGGATTCAGGCCGCTTTTCTCCAATGTAGACAACACCATTTTCAGAAAGCCGTGGTCGGCAAACTGGCGAGGCGACACGTTGACGCTGACGGAGAAGTTGGTCTTCCACGCCATGTTCCATTGCGCCACTTGCCGGCAAGCCTTGTCCAGAATCTGTGTACCCAAAGGAAGGATGAGGCCAGTCTCTTCCGCCAACGGAATAAATTCGCAGGGAGCGATGGGTCCACGTTCAGGATGATTCCAGCGAGCCAGCGCTTCGAAACCGCTGATGGTGTTGTCTGCTATACAAACGACCGGCTGATAGGCCACCTCGATGGCTCCCCGCTCCATGCAGTCTCGCAGATCAGCTTCCAGCAGCCAGCGACTGCTCATCTGCGCCATGGTTTCTCCGTCGAAAAGCTGCACGCGATTCTTGCCGAGCTGCTTGGCACGGTACATGGCGTGGTCGGCTGTACGAAGCAAGTCTTCAATCGCTGCGCCTGGCGTCAGGAACACGACACCCACGCTCGCGCTGCACCGCAGAACGTGCTGCCCCATGGTGTACGGCTGACGCAAGGCGTCCAGAACGTGCTGCGCCGTGAGCTCTGCATGCGCAGCGTCCTTCGCGTGCGAGATGACAACAAATTCATCACCGCCGAGCCTGCAGACCACTGAACCTTTGGGCGAGGAAATGCAGAGCCGGTCGGCCACCTCAATCAGCAGCCGGTCTCCTGTCGAATGACCCATGCTGTCGTTGATTGTCTTGAAGCGATCAAGGTCAAGGAACATCATCAGATCAACGCGCGACGGCGAAAGCGACGCCATACGTTCAGCGAGCGTGGAGCGCAGCTGGATGCGATTGCCAAGGCCGGTAAGGGTGTCTTGCAGGACTGTCTCTTCGAGCTTGCCGTGAGCTTCCTGCCACGCCCGCTCGCGTGCGTTGGTGCGCAGCGCAAACAAGATGAAACAGAAGCACAAAGCGATGCCGCCAGGAATCGGATGGAAACTGGCGAGGTAGGCGGAAGCGCCAATGGAGAGGAAGGCAAGCGTGGCCACGCTGACACCTCTCGCGCGCTGAAACACCTTGATGATGCGGCTGGTCTGCCGTCCCTCTTCAAAATTCATTCGCGCGTCGCGCAGGGTGAGGCAGAGGAAGCAGGCGAACGGCAGCGTCCACACAAGATCGACCGGGCTGCCCGGCTGATAGCCATGCAGGTAGAGCACGTCACCGATTGTTTCCAGCACGCTGTAAAGGAAAAGAAAGGCGGTGAGTCGAATAAAAAAGCGCCGTTCGCGAGCCACCGTGCATGCGGGCAGGCGAAGCACACAGCAGAGCGAAAGCGCCAAATTTTGGATGATGAATGCAGTGTTCTGATTCAGGCGGTCGGAATGCTTGAACACCAGGACATACAGCACCACGAAGAACGTGATTTCCTGCGCGCGGTCAAACCAGCGGATGCGGTCCCACGAATCGTACGTGGTATTGATCGCAAGCAGCAGAGGAAGGCCGAACAACAGCCACAATGCATTGTCAGGCCGGAGCCCTGCAAGCGTGTGCACAGGCCGGTAGAGCGAGTAGATGTAGATTCCCTGTGCTGTAGCCCAGATCGCACAAGCGGCCGCAACGGCTCCCCAGCACCGGCGAGCTACAGCATCCGGCACAAAGTGCCGTTGGTACATCATCACGGCAAAGGTGACCGCGGGAAAAAAGAACTGCGCGATGTTGGACGCGACGATGGCGTTCGGCACAAACAGGACGATGAGAAGATGCGCAAGTTCCGCGAGGCACACGACCACGAAGAGTGATCCAGACAGAAAATCCCTTGTGAACCTTGAGCCCGTTGTCCTCGTCATCGTCTTCCTTTGCCGGCCACGCTCACTATCGGCATCAGCAGTGGTATCGTTCAACTCACGCTAAGCGCGGTAACGTAACCGCGACAATCGTGTGAAAGCCTGATTCCACTGGGGAGCGGCGTACTCATCCTGTCTTTTGCATCCAACAACACACCGTAAATTGGGAGGCAACTAACGTGGAGCAACCGCACTCCGATGCGCTGGTATTCTTCGGTGCGACAGGCGACCTGGCGTACAAGCAGATCTTTCCCGCACTGCAGCAGATGGTGAAGCAGGGAAAGCTGACTGTGCCGGTGATCGGTGTCGCGAAGGCAGGTTGGAACCTCGATCAACTAAAAGGGCGCGCCAAGGACAGCCTCGAAAAGCACGGCGGCATAGATGACGACTCGTGGGGCAAATTACAAGGGCTGCTGCGTTACGTCGACGGAGACTATGCCGACCCCGCCACATTCAAAGCCGTGCGAGAAGCGCTGGGCGACGCGAAGAATCCCGCGCACTATCTCGCCATTCCCCCATCGCTTTTCGGCAAGGTCGTGGAGCAGTTAGTCGCTTCGGGCTGCTCCAGCGGCGCACGGATGATCGTTGAGAAGCCCTTTGGCCACGACCTGGACTCAGCGAGAGAGT
Organism: Verrucomicrobia bacterium Tous-C9LFEB; assembly: GCA_903970445.1. Classification (GTDB taxonomy): domain Bacteria; phylum Acidobacteriota; class Terriglobia; order Terriglobales; family Acidobacteriaceae; genus Granulicella. Next base: position 123,842 of record CAJCIP010000058.1, read on the forward strand.
TGAATCGCATTTTGCATTCTGCGTTCGATGAAAACGCGATCTTCCGCATCGACCACTATCTTGCCAAGAGCCCCGTGCAGAACATGGTTTCGTTTCGCTTCTCGAATTCGATCATGGAAGCGCTATGGAACCGCGATCACGTGGAAAGTGTACAAATCACGATGGCCGAAAATTTCGGCGTCCAGGGCCGAGGCTCGTTTTATGACGCGACAGGCGCCATTCGCGACGTCGTGCAGAACCACGTATTCCAGGTAATGACGAACCTGGTGATGGACGCGCCTTCACGCAACGATAGTGAATCCATTCGCGACGAGAAGGTGCGTGTTCTGAAAGCAATACCGCCGATCGAGACGGCAAATCTGGTGCGCGGCCAGTTCCGGGGCTATCTCGACGAGAAGGGCGTTGCGCCGGATTCGAAGGTAGAGACGTTTGCTGCGTTGAAGTTGCGCATCGATTCGTGGCGTTGGGAAGGCGTTCCTTTTTATGTCCGCGCGGGAAAGGACCTTCCGGTGACGGCTCTGGAGATCCTCGCCCGCTTCCGCAAGCCGCCCGTAACCAGTTTTACTCCTACGCAGAAGATACAAAACCATCTTCGCTATCGGCTCAGCCCGGAGATCGGCGTCGGCATTTCACTGTCGGCGGCGCCCACCCAAAAAGGTGGAGACCGGACGCCAATAGAACTGGTAGCGAGTCGTCATCCAAAGCCCGAAGAGATGGAGGCCTATGTGCGTGTGCTTGGAGATGCAATGGCCGGCGATGCCACGCTCTTTGCTCGGCAGGACTATGTTGAAGAAGCGTGGCGCATTGTCGACCCGATGCTGAAGGCCGACACGCCTGTATATCCGTATGAGCCCGGCACGTGGGGACCGAAGGAAGTCGATGCGACGGTCAAGCCGGAAGGTGGTTGGCATGCTCCGCAGGCGGAGGAGCCGGATGACATGCACGTGTTGAGCCTGGACGACTGCTAGCGGGGATTAAGCCGTGCGACCGCGCAATTGGATTTCAAGAAAGCACTGAATCAGCGACACTGCCGCCGGCGTCACGCCGGCAATGCGACTTGCTTGCCCGAGCGTCGAAGGCCGCACACGGCTGAGCTTCTCCACCATCTCCCGCGACAGACCGGAGCATCGAGCGTAGTCGAACCATTCAGGAATGGTGCGCTCTTCGTCTGCCCGCAGGCGGTCCATCGACCGGCGCTGCTGCGCGAGATAGCCGGCGAATTTGATGGTAGTTTCCACGGTCTTCATTTCGTTGCGCACCCACGCAGGAAGCGTCCCTCCAGAGCACGCAAGTGCACGAGACCACTGGAGCAGTTCTGAAATACCAGCGATGCGATCGTGCAACACGGGTAGAAGCTGCTCCACCGTAACGTGCGGACGCTTCAGTAACTGGGCGAAGTTGTCCCCGCGCAAGAAGGGCTGCTGTGGCTGTCGCTTCTTGGCTAACGGCACCGCATCCTCGTCCACACTGGCTAGGTGCATCTGCTTCTGAACGTTGAGCTTTGTGCCATCGGCGAGACAGCCCACCGAAGACTCCATCAGCAGGGCGTCTTCTTCGCTTAGCTTGTTTACTTCGAGGAGCCTTGTGAACGCGGCGGCACGATCCTGCTTTGCTTCGAAAGCAGCCCATGCGACATCATCGATGAGACCCAGCTGACGTCCGTGAGGCGTAAGGCGAGTGTCTGCATTGTCAATCCTCAGATGCAGGCGAAACTCTGCGCGCGAGGTAAACATGCGGTACGGCTCGTCCGTGCCTTTGCTGATGAGATCGTCGATGAGGATGCCGGTGTACGCCTCGGTGCGATCCAGCGTGAAGGAGGCAGGGATCAGGGAACAGGGCATAGGGCTAAGCGGATCAATGCCATCGCTGACAGTTGTGACTCCTTCTGATCCCTTATCTCTAATCCCTGATCTCTCACCCTTCGCGAAGAGTGCAGCATTGATGCCGGCCATGAGCCCCTGGCATGCCGCCTCTTCGTAGCCTGACGTGCCGTTGATCTGCCCCGCGAGGTACAGCCCTTGGAACTTCTTCACACGCAGCGTGCGATCAAGCTCGGTGGGATCGATAGCGTCATACTCAATTGCATAGCCGGGCCGCAGCATCTCGGCATTTTCAAGACCGGGAATGCTGTGCACGATCGCGGCCTGCACATCCATCGGCAGCGACGTGCTCATGCCGTTGATGTACACCTCATGTGTGTTCAGGCCCTCCGGCTCGAGGAAAAACTGGTGCGACGTCTTATCTGGGAAGCGCACAACCTTGTCTTCTATGGACGGGCAGTATCGCGGACCGATACCTTCAATCTGGCCCGTGTACATCGGCGAGCGATGCACGTTTTCGCGAATGAGCGCGAGCGTTTCCGGCGTGGTCGTTGCGATGTGACAGGAAATCTGCGGCAGCGGCGGAGTCCACGTCGCGTCCCCGTCTGTGGGCGCGCTGCGAAAGCTGAACGGTGTCGGATCAATATCACCGGGCTGCTCTTCAAACTTCTCCCACGCGATCGTGCGGCCATCGAGGCGCGGCGGTGTTCCGGTCTTTAAGCGTGTCTCGCGCAAGCCCAGCTTCTTAAGACTCTCGCCAAGCAGCACGCTGGCGGGTTCGCCGGAACGTCCTGCGGTGTACTGCTGTTCGCCGCAGTGGATCAATCCATTGAGGAAGGTGCCTGTTGTGACAACGACGGCCTTCGCGTGAATCGTGCGGCCGTCGCGAAGATGCACACCAGTAATTTGGTCATGATCGCGCGCGAGATCAATCACCTCGGCCTGCTTGATGAAGAGGTTCGCGATGGACTCCAGCTTCTCGCGCATCTTCACGCGATAGAGCGCCTTATCGCACTGTGCGCGTGGACTCCATACGGCGGGGCCACGCGACGTGTTCAGCAGCCGGAACTGGATGCCGCACGCGTCCGCCACTTCGCCCATGATGCCGCCGAGCGCATCGACTTCGCGCACCAGGTGGCCCTTCGCCACGCCGCCGATGGCCGGATTGCATGACATCTGCGCGATCAGGTCGAGGTTCAGCGTGAACAGCGCCGTCCGCAATCCCATGCGCGCAGCAGCGGCAGCGGCTTCGCAGCCCGCGTGTCCGGCTCCAACGACCAGAACCTCGAATTCTTCTGAATAGGGCACCAAGGCCATTGTATTCCGCCCATTTCGCAACCAGCTCTGGGGCGCACCAATCCCGTCTTCGGCTTAGAATCAGCATATGACCCGTCCCTGCTTTCTTGTTGTCGACCGCGAGTTTGCGGGTAGCATCTCCACGCGCAAGCTGGTGATCGAAACGGCAAAGTTCAACGTAATTACCGCCTACAGCAGCGTAGAAGCCGTGGCAACGCTGAAGCGGTTTCCTGCCCTGGATGGCATCGTGGTGGATGCAGGCATGAACGATAAGCCGTGCGCCCAGCTGGTCAGAGAACTGAAGGCGTTGGAAATGGCTATTCCGATCATTGCAATCGGTGCGCCGCAGGCTGGATATTGCGACGGTGTCGATCACTATCTCGAATCGTTCAATCCCGCGAAACTGCTGGATCTCCTGCAATCCCTGGTTCCGGAGCAGGCAGAGGCCATTGAGCTGCACGACGAAGAATTGAGCAAAGAAAGCGTCATCGTCAAGAACGACTAGCAGCTATGGTTACGCTAAACATCGTTGAACAGCGCGTCCTTGGTTCTCTCATTGAGAAGGAAATCACCACGCCTGAGTACTATCCGCTGTCATTGAACGCGCTGGTAAACGCGTGTAATCAAAAATCGAATCGTGAACCTGTCATGCAGGTGAGCGAAGCTGACGCGCGCACGGCGCTCTTCGAGCTTGAGCCGCTCGGCATGGTCCGTGTCCTGGCAGACGCGCGCGTATCGAAGTTTGAACACCGCGCCTATGACGCATTGAAGCTTCGCCGCGACGAGATCGCCGTCCTCAGCCTGTTTCTGCTCCGCGGCCCGCAAACTGCGGCAGAACTCCGTGCTCGCGCCGAACGGCTGTACGCCTTCGACGACAACGCAGCTGCCGTGACAACGCTGGAGCGAATGGCGACCCGCGAGGATCCCCTTACCGTAATGCTGCCGCGCCAGCCTGGCGCGCGCGAAGCACGCTGGATGCACCTCCTTGGCGGTCCTGTGGATGCTGCGATGATCGCCGGTTCTTCCACCCAGCAGACGCCGGCACAAGAAGGCGGCGCCGTCATGGCCGAGCGGTTGCAAGTGTTGGAAGAGCGCGTTCAAGTGCTCGAGGAGCGGCTCCAGGCTTTGGAGCAGGGCTCGCCCGAAGTCATGCAATAAACATCCGACTTACCGATTCGGCTTGTCGCCGTCTATTCTGGAAGACACTCGTACAACGAACTTACCTCGACGTCGCCTACACCGCCCGTCGAGGCTATCTGAGGAGATCTAATGGCATTCGTTCACAAGGCCTGGTGCGCCGCGCTTTTGTTCAGCGTTGGCATCACGACATCTGTTGCGCAGCACAAGGAACATAAAGCTACGGCTGGTGGAATGAAAGTTCCCGAGCTGAAGTACGAGAAGTACACGCTGCCGAATGGCCTGACCGTGCTCACCCATGAAGACCACCGCCTTCCGCTCGTGGCAGTCGACCTCTGGTATCACGTCGGTCCCCTCAATGAGCGGCCTGGCCGCACCGGCTTTGCCCATCTCTTCGAGCACATGATGTTTGAAGGCTCCGAGCACGTTGGCGAGAAGGCGCACTTCAAATACATTGAGCGCGCCGGCGGCACGGGCGTCAACGGCACCACCGATTACGACCGCACCAACTACTTCGAGACAATGCCTTCCAATCAGCTCGGGCTCGGGTTGTGGCTCGAAAGCGATCGCATGGGCTTCCTGATGGAAGGGCTGAATCGCGATCTGCTGACCAACCAGCGCGACGTGGTGCGCAATGAGCGCCGCCAGGGCGAGGGTCAGCCCTACGAACTTGCGGATGAAGAGCAGTCCCATCTCCTCTTCCCGAAGGAGCATCCGTACTACGCGAACGTGATCGGCAGCCACGCAGACATCGAAGCCGCCCGCATTGCTGACGTGCGTGACTTCCATCAGCAGTTCTACACGCCGAACAACGCCTCCATTGCCATCGCCGGCGACTTCGACCCGAAGACGTTGAAAGCTCTTCTGGAGAAATATTTTGGACCTATACCGCGGGGTCCGGCGGTTCCTCCCGTCACCGTCGTGACACCGCCGATCACCAGCCAGCGGCGCGCCACGGTGACCGATACCGTCCAGCTTTCTCAGGTGCGCATCGCCTGGCTCACACCTCCGGCGCTGACGCAGGGCGAGGACAATACCGATGCCGCAATGTCGGCACTTGGCGGCGGCAAAACCGGCCGCCTCACGCAGGCACTCGTCTACAAGACACAGGTGGCGCAGAGCGTGAACTGCGAAAACCAGGGTTTGAAGCTGACGGGCGTGGCGCAATGCGTCATCACCGCCAAACCCGGTCAGAAGCTCGAAGATCTCGAAGCCACCGTGTGGAGCGAGATCGCTAAGCTGCAGGCTGAAGGCCCGACCGACCAGGAAGTGAAAGCTTTCAAAGCCGAAAACCTTACGCGCAAGATTACCGGGCTCGAAAGGCTTGGCGGATTTGGCGGCATTGCAGACACGCTCGACCGCTACAACCAGTACACCGGAGATCCAGGCTTTCTGCCGAAAGACGTCGCCATGGTCCAGGCCGTCAACGCGGCCGGTGTGAAGGAAACCGCGGCGAAGTATCTCACCAAGGACTCAGCCGTTGTTGTGTACACGATCCCAGGCAAGAAGGTGCTGAACGATGTGCCTCGCTCGCCGGCAGATACCGACGCGAACGTTGCAATTACGAATCCGTATACGCCTGAGTTTGAGAAGTCGCAGGAGTGGCGCAAGACTCCTCCGGAACCCGGCCCAGCACCGCAGCTTCACTTGCCTATTCCGCAAAGCTTCACGCTGGCGAACGGCCTGAAGGGCTACGTTGTGGAGAACCATGCACTACCGATCCTCTCTGCATCGCTGGTGACACGTGCTGGAAGCGAAGGCAATCCTAAGGGCAAGGGTGGACTCGCTTCGCTGGTGTCCGAAGTGATGAGCGATGGCACGCAGTCGCGTGACCTCACAAAGCTTGCCGAAGATCAGGAACTCATCGGCACGCGCATCAACTCCAGCGCCGGAATGGACAGCAGCGCCTCCAGCATGACGATGCTGACGGAGTACACCGACCCAGGCCTGGAGCTTCTCAGCGATGTCGTGCTGCACCCGGCGTTTCGGCAGGAAGATCTAGATCGCCGCCGCAAGCAGCGCCTCATTCGCATCGGGCAGGAAACCGACAACGTTGCGCAGATGGCGTTCCGCGTTGGCCCCAAGCTGATCTACGGCGACCAGCCCTACGGTGCGTCGCCAACGGGTACAACGCAGAGTGTCACCTCGCTCACGCGCGATGACGTGGCCGGCTTCTATCAGGCGCATTTCGGCCCGGCGGATTCCGCGATTGTGTTCGCGGGAGACGTCACCGTTGCGCAGGCAAAAGCTCTCAGTGAGAAGTACTTCGGCTCATGGCCCGGTACGGCTGCGGGAGTACCTACGATTCCGCCTCCGCCCACCGCTCAAGCCACACGCGTCGTCATTGTGGACAAGCCTGGCGCACCGCAGACCGCGTTGTTTGCCTTCGGCCTTGGCGTACCGGCAAACAGCCCTGAGCTGCCAATCATTCAGGTGGCAAACTACACGCTGGGCGGCGCGTTCACCTCACGCATCAACATGAACCTGCGTGAAGCTCACGGCTACACCTACGGCGCGCAGTCTGTGTACCAAACCTATCGTGCGGGCGGACAGTTCCTCACAGGCGGCCTGGTGCGTACGGACGTCACCGCTCCGGCGGCGAAGGAGCTGATGAACGAGGTTCGCAACTTCCCGTCGCATCCTCCAACTGACACGGAGCTTGCGGCGGCAAAGAGCGCATTGACGCAGTCCCTGCAGGGGAACTTTGAAACCAACGGCTTCTCAGCCAGCGCCATGGCTTCCATTTTCCTCTACGATCGCCCGCTCGACTACTACGCCACGCTCCCTGGCAAGTACGGCGCCGTTTCTTCCTCCGATGTAGCGCGAATCGCGTCTGAGGACATCCACCCTGGCAACCTGGTCATCCTCGCCGCAGGTGACCGCGCCAAGATCGAACCAGGCCTGAAGGATGCGGGCCTTGGAGCGGTTGAGGTGCGAGACATCAATGGCGATCTTGTGAAGTAACGATAGCGTTTACCGAACACCCGAAGGGCGAGACCAAATGGTCTCGCCCTTCTTGCTTTCGCCGATGCCCTACGCTACCGATCTTTCGTCATTCCGAGCGAAGCGAGGAATCTGCCTCTCGCGGCGACGCAGCGCCCAATCCACTATCGCGACACCACTAAGCGGCTTCAGCCGCCGGGATAGACCACCGACCTAAACCAAGCGCGGCTTTAGCCGCCGAGATCGATACCGCCCAGAACAAGCGCTCCCGGTATGAACTAGTCTTTCCCATGCGATCTCCAAAGCCTGATTGCGAACTCTATATCCGCAGATTGTGTACTTTTATCGCCGCCTCGCCCTCAATGTCGCGCGGGCAGCCCAGCCGGAAACCGCCTTACCAGGCTCCTATGTCAGAACGCTTCAGAACACCTTTGAAATCGGTTTCAGCCGCACAAAACTCACCGCAAATCCACTGCCCATACCAGCTCGCGACCCGTCTTGAACCGTCTGCCCGTTTCCATCTTGCTTCGTTAATCCAGTTGGCGCAGCCATCGACCCCACCCGTAAACCATTGATCGTAATGGGCTTACAAATTTCATTGCGAAATCCCTCAGCAAACCCGCTTGTCAATAGGGCAAACAGCCTAACTCCATCAAAACAAGCCAAATAGAGTTGTCATAGTTATTCTTCCCGATTCGCTAGACTTGAAATACGAATCAAGAAACGCCGCAGCCATCTGGCTGCGGCGTTTCTTTTGAACTTAGAGCTTCGCAAAGAGGCAAAGGTATGAATGAGCTTATGCAGGAGTCGTCGTCAACGACGCCAACGTTTTCTCCAGCGACGCCGGATCTTCGACATTCAACGTGCTCAGCGCGCGGTCAATCTGGCGGTTTAGGCCTGTCAGCACCTTGCCGGGGCCGACCTCGATGTACTGCGTCGCGCCGCTTTCCTGCAGCAGCTTGATGCAATCCACCCAGCGCACCGCTCCGGTCACCTGGCGAATGAGCGCGTCTCGCGCTTCGGGGCCGCGAGTGATGAGGCGGGCGTCGGCGTTACAGGCGATTGGGAAGGTTGGGTCGTTGAACGCGACTGACTCCAGTGCGCTGCCAAGTTGATCCTGCGCCGGCTGCATCAGGTTGCAATGGAACGGTGCACTGACGGGGAGCATCACTGTGCGCTTCGCACCGGCTTCTTTGCAAAGCGCGGCGGCGCGTTCCACTGCTGCAACGGAGCCGGAAATGACGGTCTGGTCGGGCGAGTTGAGATTAGCGGGAGAGACGATTGCGCTCACGCTGGCAGCGGCCTGGGCAATCGTGTCTACACTGTTCGTCGGGTCATTGATGGCCTCGCGGAGCTGAGCGCTTTGCTCAGCGGGGTCTCGACCAGGAGCGTCCTCCGGTGGTGCTGTCAGTTCGTCAGAAACGCGCGCGCAGATGTCGTTGATCTGCTCATACGGCAGCCCGAGGATGGCGGCCATGGCACCTTCGCCCTGTGGCACTGCGGACTGCATGAACTGTCCACGCGAACGAACGGTGCGCACCGCATCCGCGAACGTAAATGTTCCAGCGGCAACGTGTGCCGAATATTCGCCGAGCGAATGCCCCGCCGCAAAGGAAATCTCTAAGCCGCGTGACTTCAACTCAGCTTCCAGCGCTCTGAAGGCGGCAATCGATGCTGTGAGAATGGCTGGCTGCGTGTGCTCGGTAAGTTTGAGCTGTTCCTCAGGCCCTTCGAAAATCAGCTTCGAAATGGCGAAGCCTAGAGAATCGTCCGCTTCATCGAACACTGCTTTCGCGGCAGGGAATGCATCGTAGAGCGCCTTGCCCATGCCGACGGTTTGCGACCCTTGACCGGGGAAGAGAAGAGCGATCTTGCTGTTGTTGCTCATGGCCCTAGTGTAGACGCGCGCATGGCTCACGGTGGCATGAACAAGTGCCGGGCGCGAGAGGCTACATGGCGTTGGTGATGAACGTCTGTTCCGCCTGCGCGGAAATGATTCGGTACAGCGCAAATTGACGGCTGCTCTGCCCACGCAACTCGAACAGTAGGCTCGCGCGGTGCGACGCATCAGGATCAACGGCATCGACCAGCCGCATCCACGGTGTGCGGTCCAAGTGCGAAGCATCCGTAATGGAGGTAAGCGACACCTGATACTCGCCGGTGACCATGCGCTGGGCCACGAGCGTCACGTACACCGGGCCGCCGGTCTTCAGGCTTGCCTCGGCTGTGTAAACGAAGGTTGGCAGCCCGCCGTAGCTTAGCGTGTATGGCGTGAGCTGTTCGTTGCTGAGCACCAATGGAGAATTCGCTGAAGTTTTGCGTGCCGCAGGTCTGGCTGATGAGCGGTGAGCAGAGCTCGTCGTCGGCCTGGGAGCAGTCGCCGTTTTTGGCGCGGGCGAGGGGCTCTGATACTGCTGTGGAATGCCGCGCTGCAATTTCGGTGCGTTTTCATCATCGGAGGAGGTTGGCGGAGTCGCCACGGCCCCAGGCAATGGCGGCGCCACCGGCGCTGTTGCTGCTGCAATGGCTGGCGTCCCGATGACGAGCTGATTGGCGGCGATGTATTTGGCGATCTTCGGCTTTGCTATTGCCTCCAGCTTGGCCAGTGCTTCGCCGCGCTCAGCGGGCGATTCCCATTCGCGCGCAAAGATGTGCTCAGAGCGGTCTACTGCGTCGCTCACCGCTGCTGTTTGGTGCATGCCGGCGGGAAGCCCGACGAGGTCCTGCGCGCCTTCCGCGCTTGCGGGCTTGCCATGGCGCATGGTCGGGCGGTCCGGATCGTCGTTCAGAGACACGTCAGGCCCACGAACGCCGGATTGGCCTGCGGCCTTCCGCCGCTGCGCGTCCTCTGCGGGATCGCGCTTCCGCAGCGTAGGACGGTCGACATCGTCGTCTTTGCTGCTGCCGGAGGTGGTGCTGGCTGTTGCGTCCTGATCTGCGGGCCGATTCAGCTTTGGTCGATCGGACTCGCTGTTATCGGATTTGCTGGAGTCCGCAGGTTTCGAGGAAGCGGTACTCGTGTCGCTCGCAGATTTCGTGCCAAGGTGGGGACGTGTGCTGTCTCCAGTGGAAGTGATCGACGGAAGCTGCTTCGAGGCTGAGAGGACCGGAAGCTTCAACTTTGCTGGAGGCGAAAACGTGCCGAAACCGTACCAGCCGAAAGCATTCGTGTCGGCGATGTCTTTTGTGAAGCTCTGGCTGTTACGAGCGTGGTCAACATCGAAGAGACCCTTCTTCAATCCCGCCTCATCGATTTCGTATACATTGCCGGTTTGCAGGGCAAGCGGAACAGGCCGCGCCAGGTAAACGTCGGCGTCTTCCATGTGGCCGCTGATGAAGAGGGAAACAGGAATGAGGCGCTCAGCGGTGGGCTTTTCCAGAGGGCCAGTCCATTCATACACCGCGATGGCACGGGTCACGCGCTCCGGCGTGGCGACCTTGTGCGTTTGAGCGTGAAGGGGAAGCCAGAGAAAGAGTCCGGCAGAAAGCGAGGTGAACTGGCGGTAGATTGTGTGGGAGGCTGGGCGCGTCATTGCTGAAGATTAGACGCGTGTGCCCGCAGTCGCGGTTTACGCGACCGCGGTTCTGAGCGAAAGACTAGTCTTCGCGATTGATGCGAGGCGAACGGAAGGCGCCCACAAACATCGGGACCGTGACGACGGCGATGGCGGCGAGGGCAATTGCGAGATCCTGAACTAAAGCGCTGTCGAACATGAGAAAACTCCCTGAAACAAATGCACCTCCAGCATTGCGCCAGGAAGCGGCGGAGGAAATCACCCGTTCCGGTGATTTCTATGTCCCATTGTCGTCACTTCGCTTCTCTGCGAGAGTAAGCAGCATCTACTTGAGGCTCACGGCCATTTCCGGTGTGGCTGCCAGCAGTTGCTGCGTGTACGCCTCCACCGGGTTCTCACAGACCTGTTGCCAACTGCCAGTTTCCACGATGCGACCGTGCTGCATCACCGCGACGCGGTCGCAAAGATAGCGGACCAGTGGCATGGAATGTGAAATGAACAGACAGGTAAGTCCGTAGCGCCGCTGCAGGTCGCGAATCAGGTTGATGACCTGCGCGCCAACCGAGACATCGAGCGCGCTGACAGGCTCATCCAGCACAAGCACTTCCGGACGCAACGCAATCGCGCGCGCGATATTGATGCGCTGGCGCTGACCGCCGGAGAATTCATGCGGATAGCGGATGAGAGCTGAGGAGTCGAGTCCCACCTCAGCCAGGAGCTCCGCAAGTCGCGCGTCCACGCCTTGCTGAGGGTTTTCGCGATGAATGGCAAACGGCTCCGACAAGATTTGCCGCACCGTCATGCGCGGATTGAGGGCTGCATAAGGATCTTGAAAAACAATCGCGAGCTTGCGGCGCAATCGGCGCATGTCGCGCGAGGGAAGTTGCAACAGATTTAGCGATGCTGAGCTCTCGCTGGGATAGAACGTGAGCGATCCGCTCGTCGGCTCAATCAGCCGCAGCAGCATGCGCGCCACCGTGCTTTTGCCGGAGCCTGACTCGCCGACAAGCCCCAGTGTTTCGCCGCGGAAGAGTTGCAGGGAAACGCCGTGCACCACACGCGACGCGCCGTAGTCCTTGATCAGGTTTTGCGCTTCGAGCACGACAGTAGCAGCGGGTGCGATCACATTGTTTCGTTGAAGATAACGCGCCAGCCGCGTGGTGTTTTTTCAAAGATTTCTGTGAAGACGCCCTCCGTGTTTCCGCCGCCCTTCTTCGAGCGCATCAGCTTGTATTTGCCCGTGGCAAGAGCAAAGTTCTCGCCCAGCTCGCGCACTTCAACCTCGCTGTTTTCCATTGTTCCCATACTTTCCTTATTGGGAAAATTCAGATGGAACATTGCACGGACATTGGCGATGCCGCGCACCGGCCCGGCAAGCAAGACCTGGGTGTCTGGCGCATCCTTGAAGTGTGCCAGGTAGCCGTCGAGATCGGCACGGTTCCAGGCATTTTCCTGCGCGATGATCACCTTTGTGACAGCTAATTGTTCCTGTGTCGCCGTATAAAGCTGATCGCCCGCCTGGCCTATCAGTGGCAGCGTGCAGAAGCTAAGCGCGAGCAAGGCAGCGTGGCGGAACATGCGGGATCCTCTACAAAACGGCGTCTTTCATTGTACGAGCGGCGAAGGTGACTGGATTACTTCACCGGGGACGTGAGCGCCGTTGTGTCGTCACGGACGATCTTCCAGCCGGCGGAGGTGTCCTCGATCACGAGCAGAAAGTAGCCATCGGCGTTGCCTCCGCCTGTCGCCTTCCGTTCGAGGTGGAACTTGCCGGTCGCGGTAACAAACCTGGCGTCGAGTGGCTGGACTTTCAGGTCGGTGAAAGTCAATGTCCCCATTGTTTCGCGTGTCGGATAGCCTGCCTTGTAACCGGCGAGCATTTGCGCGTACCCGCGGCGAGTTTTGCGGCCGATAAAGAGGATGTCCGGCGAGTTCTTGTAGCTGGTGGCGAACGCCTCCAGGTCGCCGCGATTCCAGTCATCTGCGGACTTCTGCATCATCGCCCGCACGGGGCCGTCGGCTGCCGCAAGCTGTGGCTTCTGAGCAAACACGACGCCGTGGAAAAGTGAGGCTGCGAGAAACAGGCGAAGGTACCGGTGCATGGAGGGACTCCTTCAGTTTGTGCGGTGCGTGAAGACTACAATTTCAGCATGCCAGAGCGCCAGGTACATGCGGTGTGCACGCACGATTGCCCCGATTCCTGCGGTGTTCTGGTAACGGTGGATGCGCTGACCGGACGAGCGACAAAGGTGCAGGGCGACCCGGCGCACCCCGTTACAAGGGGTTTTCTGTGCGCGAAAGTGGCGCGCTACCTGGACCGCGTCTACTCACCCGAAAGACTGCTGTATCCCATGCGGCGCAAGCGCGGTGTGCCCAAAGGGCCGCTGCCGCAGGGACGGGAAGCGGAAGCCTACGAGCGCATTTCATGGGATCAAGCGCTGGACGAAGTCACGTCGAAGTTGCGGGTAATTGCCGAAGAATGGGGACCGGAAAGCATTCTTCCGTATAGCTACGCTGGAACCATCGGGCAGCTTGGGTTTGGCTCCATGGACCGCCGGTTCTTTCATCGCCTGGGAGCGTCGCAGCTTGACCGCACGATCTGTGCGAGCGCAGGTGCGGCTGCACTAACGGGGATTTACGGAACGAGACTTGGTACCGCGCCACAGGATTTTGCACAGGCGGATCTGATCATCGCCTGGGCCGCGAACATCCACGGCAACAGTATTCATCTTTGGCCGTTCATGGAGGAGGCGAGGCGCAACGGAGCGCGGCTGATCGTCATCGATCCGTATCGCACCCGCACTGCGGCTCTCGCCGATGAGCACATCGCGATCCGTCCGGGCACCGATGGTTTGCTTGCGCTGGCGATGATGCACGTGCTCTTTCGCGAAGACCTCCACGACCGCGATTACATGCAGGCTTGCACAGATGGCGCGGACGAATTACGAGCACATGCTTTGCGCGAGCAACACTCTCCAGCTGCGGCAGCGGAGATCACGGGTATATCCGCAGAGCGAATAGAGCGGCTTGCGCTGGAGTATGGCAATGCCGGACGCAACGGACGCGGTCCTGCGGCGATTCGCTTGAATTACGGCATTCAGCGCTCGGAAAATGGAGGCACCGCAGCACGCGCAGTGATGATGCTTCCGCTGATTACTGGCAGTTGGAAGCAACGCGGCGGTGGCTTGCTGCTCTCGACGAGTGGAGCCTTTTCGTTTGCTTCCGCGAAGCTGCAGATGCCGGAACTGATGCGCGCGAGTCCGCTGGGGCGTGCGGCTCGCGTGATCAATATGAACCAACTCGGCCATGCCTTGACTGAACTCGGGCAGAAAAGGGCTGCGCGCGGCGAAGCGGAAGAAGCACCGGTGAAGGCATTGTTTGTCTACAACTGCAATGCTGCCGCCGTGGCGCCGGATTCCGGGCGTGTGCTCGCGGGATTGCGGCGCGAGGACCTGTTTACCGTCGTGCACGAACAATTCTTTACCGACACAACGGACTACGCTGACATCGTGCTTCCAGCGACGACCTTCCTCGAGCACAAAGAGCTGATGGGAGCATATGGGCATTACTTCGCGCAGATTTCGCAGCCGGCAATTGCACCACTCGGTGAAGCACGGAGCAACGCATGGCTCTTCGCTCAACTTGCGAAGCGAATGGGTTTCACCGAACAGGCTTTTCTCGATAGTGAAGATGACATGATCGCGCAGGCCCTTGATTCAGGGCACCCATGGTTCGCGGACATCGACAAAGATCGATTGGAGCGTGAGGGTCAAATTGCATTGGCTATGCCTAAGAATGCTACAGGCCAATCGTTGCCTTTCAGTTCGCCGGAGTGGTTTGGCCACGCGAGCAGACGCGCCACACTGCTGCCTGTTCCGGAGTGGAAGCCCGCCGAAGAGTCGCGCGAAAGCGTCGCAGGCCGGACAGGGAAGTATCCGCTCGAGTTTCTGCCGCGTAAGGCCGACAACTACATGAACACGACCTTCGCAAACATTCCGGTGCACCAGCACATGGAACGACGCACGACGGGCGTTCTGGCGATGCATGCAACAGACGCGGATGCGCGCGGCATTATGAGTGGAGACAGCGTGGATGTTTGCAACGACCGCGGACGCATCTCGCTAACCGCGAGGGTGGACGGTTCCGTTCCTGCGGGTGTAGTCGCCGCGCGGCTGGATTGGCAGAAACTTTCCGAGGATGGAGCGAACGTGAATCAGCTCACCAGTCAGCGGCTGACTGATATCGGCGGCGGCGCTACGTTCTACTCAACGCTGGTTGAGGTGGCGAAGAAAGAACGGCAGGCTGCGGACTGACCCAGGCTAGCGGATGGCGCGCACTTCGCGCATGTTGTCTTTTCCGAGGAAGAATCGCATGTCGCTGAAGCCCTCTAGGAATTTTTCGATCTGGCGCGTTTGGTACACCGCTGTCACGGGAAAAGTCCCCGAAGGAATCAGGATGAGATCATCTCCATCTGTGAGCTGGTAGCGCGAAAAGCCGGTGCCGGGACCTTCTTGCTTTGCATGAAATAGCGCCAGCAGACGGCCGTCCGAACGGAGCACATCGCGAAGCCGTTTGAACACTGAGGGCACGGCTGCCACGGGAAGGAAGTTGGCGGTATCCCATAGCAGAATAACGTCGAAGTCGCGGCCGGAAAAGTCAAGATTCGCAGCAAGGAACCCAGCGGTGTCAAACTCAGGCTTGCCACCATCGACTGCCGGCTTCAGCCACTCAGGCTTGGCGGCTTCCTGAACAATATTCGCCATGTAAACGCTGTGGCCGAGACCCGTAAGGTAATTGATATTGGCAGGCGAGGTCGAGCCGAAATCGAGTACGCGGAGGCCTTCCGTGGCTTTCAGATGAGCCAGCGTGTCGGACCAGCCGCGCGAATGCCGGGTCGTCTGCACGGACGGCCCGCCCGCGCCGCGGTCCTTTTTGAAGAGGCCGAACATGCTTGTCTCCCGCGTACCTTGCCACGCGGGCACCGGCACAACGACTCTGAGCGAACTATACCCCAAAGGCTTTCCCGGACGCACTCTTCGCCATGGAGTGCCGATCCCCCGTCTAACGAGTGATGGGGGTTATAAGTTTGTTCCCTGGGCGTAGTTCTTCTCACACAGCGCTGCTTGCTTGCGTGTTGGCCTTCACGCCGCATGGCTACTCTCAAGAGAAGGTCGCTCATAGCCTGCCGCCTGGACCGCCTTTAGCCTGGATACAGGCTGCGAGCGCCAACGAGTTGCGTATTGTCGAGGACGACGGAACGTTTCCCGTCCGGTATCTAGCGCACAAAGTCGACAACAAGGGCGAGACGCTCCGCGACACCATCGAAAGCCGCGACGGTTCTGTCGCGCGGCTGATTGCAAAGGACGGCAAACCGCTGACGAGCGAAGAGGATGCCGAGGAACGTGAACGTCTGAATGATCTGCTTGCCTCGCCATATGCCTTTGCAAAGCATCACAAGCGTGACGCATCCGCGCGAGAGTACTCGTCTGATCTCATCAAGCAGATGCCCGCAGCGATGATCTACACCTACACGCCGGGCCAGCCGCAACCTCCGGGCGCGACTTCGCCTCAGGTGGTCATTGACTTCAAGCCCGATCCGAAGTTTCAGCCACCGACGATGGTTACTGAACTGCTGACCGGCATCGAAGGCCGATTGTGGATCGACGCCAATCGTCATGTCGTCACGCGTGCAGAAGCTCGCGTAGATCGTGCAGTGAACTTCGGGTGGGGCATGCTTGCGCACGTGTATCCAGGTGGCACCGTTGAGTTCGAACAGATTCCAGTTGGTGACGGCCACTGGATTTACTCACACCTCGATGAGCACCTGAAGATCCGTGAAGTGATGGTGAAGACAGCGAACGAGAACACCAACATGACCGCGTTGAATGTGCAGAGAATGCCTGAGTTGCTCTCGTACCAGGACGCAATCCACAAGCTGCTGGAGACACCTCTACCGAAGAAATAATTAAGCCCGCGCGGCTGCCCCATAGAGTTCTGCGAACAGCACCTGATCGCGAAGACCCTCTTCACCAGGGGAGCGCGGCGGGGTGTTGTTTCGTATGCAGTCGACCAGGTGCTCGGCTTCCAGCCGAAGCTGGTATTCACCATGAGGCGCACGCTCATCGATCTGCGCCGAGCCTTTGCCGGTGAGATGGATATCACCGTTTCCGTAGGCGTTATCGCCAAAGTCGAGCATGCCCTTCTCGCCATGGATCTTGAGCAGGCCAGGGATGTTTGCTCCGTAGCTGGTGGTGCAAGCAGCCATCGCGCCGGAAGCCATCTTCATGGTCCAAACCATGCTTTCTTCCACCTCGTTGAAGCGGCCAGAGGTCGTGTCGGTCGTACTTGTGGATGCTGTGACATGCACCGGCTCTTCGCCGAGGAGAAAGCGAATGGCGTTCAGCGGGTAGATGCCCACGTCCACAATGGGACCGCCACCGGCGAGCTTCCTGGTGAGCCGCCAAACGCCGGGCTTGCTGTCGAAGCCGAAGCCGCCTTCAATGGTAGCGATCTTGCCCACCACGCCGGCCGCAATCATCTCTTTTGCTTTCAGGTATAGCGGCTCATACTGCATGCGATAGGCGATCATCAACTTCACGTTTGCGACTTTGCAAGCGGCGATCATGGTGCGGCACTCGTCAGGTGTGTTTGCCATCGGCTTTTCACAGAGAACGTGCTTCCCGGCTTTCGCCGCCGCCAGCGTGTCTCGCATATGCAGGCCGTTCGGCGTCGCAACGTAGACGGCCTGAATAGCAGGATTGCCGCGCATCTCTGACATCGTGTCGTAGCTGTAGATTTTCGCGTTTGGCACGTTGTACTTCTGGGCCCACGCCTGTCCTTTTGCCGCATCGCCGGTTACGAACGCCACGACCTCGGCCGTCTGCGATGTGGCGATCTGCTCCATGAACGCTTTTGCGATGACGCCGAGGCCGATGACAGCAAAGCCGATCTTTCCATGTGAACTCTGACCGAGTGCAGGGATAGATCGGAGCTGTGTGGCGGCCATCGAGAGAGCAGAGAGTCGAGTAAAGTCGCGGCGGTTCATTGCAGTCTCCTATTGGTGAGGAATAGCTGAGCGCGTAAACGTGTTCTCACGCTCGTTGCGCGCTAGTCTAAATGCGATGAGACTTCGAGCGTTCACGTTACTCTTCTTTGTGATGCTTGCAACGTTTAGCCGTGCCGAGAAGCAGGCGAAACATCCCACCGACATACTGCGTGTTTTCTTCATCGATGTCGAAGGTGGGCAGGCGACTCTGTTTGTCTCTCCGAGCGGACAGTCTTTCCTGGTAGACGTAGGCTGGGGCGGCCATGACTTTCGCGACGCTGACCGCATCGTCGCGGCAGCGAAGCAAGCTGGCCTAACGAAGATTGACTACGTACTCATCACGCACTTTCACCCAGACCATGTCGGTGGTGTCCCGCAGCTGGCGCAGCGCATTCCAGTGGGCACTTTCATCGATCACGGCATCAACCGTGAGTTCACGCCGGAGATCACCAAGCTGTACGAGGACTACCAGCAGGTGTTGGTGCAGCACGGGTACGAGCACATCATCGCTCGCCCGGGTGACGTGCTGCCGATCAACGGCATGGATGTAAAGGTGGTCAGCGCGGACGGGGACGTACTTCGTACACCACTGCGCGGAGCGGGCAAGCCGAACGAGCTCTGCAATACGCCGGTGGACTATCCGGAAGATAAATCGGAGAACGCGAGGTCGCTCGGCATTCACATCACGTTCGGCAGGCTCACACTGCTCGATCTCGGTGACCTGACAGCGGACAAGGAAGTCGAGCTGGTGTGCCGCAACAACCTGCTGGGATATGTGGATGTATTGGTAGTGTCACATCACGGTTGGAAAGAGAGCTCCAGCCCGTTGCTGGTACACAGCATCCTGCCGCGCGTCGCCATCATGGATAACGGAGAAACGAAGGGCGGATCGGTATCTGTCCTCGACACGGTAAAGAGTTCACCGGGCCTGGAGGATCTTTGGCAGCTGCATTACTCGCCCGAAGGCGGCGAGTTGCACAACACTCAACCAGGCCGCATCGCGAACCTGCTCGGGAAAGATGAAGGCAAAGGGCTTGAGCTTACAGGTGGGCGCGATGGCAGCTTCAGCGTGATGAACGAGCGCACTGGCGAAACGAAGCGCTATGCAAGGCCCCAGTGATGGTTTCGTGATCGCTTCAGGTTTCGCGTAGAGCTTAGTGATGCGGGGTACATGTATGTCTGCGCACCGTTATGGAGTCAATGCGATCACGCTTTACCTGGAAGCCGCGACCTGAAGCCGTAGGCACAACAATCTCGCCCTTTGCGCTGACTGTGACCTCTGGCTCGATGATGTCCTCAGCCCAGTAACGTTTGGAAGCAGAGACATCACCGGGCAGTGAGAAGTTCGGCAGGGACGATAGCGCGATGTTGTGTGCCCGGCCGATGCCTGTTTCCAACATGCCGCCGCACCACACTGGCACACCATGCTGTTGCGCGACGTCATGTACGGCGATGGCCTCCGTGAAGCCCCCCACGCGCCCGACCTTGATGTTGATAATACGTCCGCTGCCTAGTTCCAGAGCGGCCTGCGCGTCGCGACGGTTGCGGATACATTCATCAAGGCAGATGGAGGTTTTGAGCTTCTTCTGAAGCCCGGCGTGAAAGTAGAAGTCGTCGTACCAAAGGGGCTGCTCGATCATCAGCAGATTGAAGCGATCCCATGTGGAGATGCGGTCGGCATCGCTGAGGCGATACGCGGAGTTGGCGTCGCAGCTCAGCAGGATGTCGGGCCAGCGTGCGCGCACGGCTTCGAAGACTTTCTCGTCCCAGCCCGGTTTGCACTTCAGCTTGATGCGTTGGTAGCCGGCGCTTACTTCCGTTTCCACCTTCTCCAACTGCTTCACGAGCGTGGGCTGAATGCCGATGGAGACGCCGCAAGGAATGATGTCGCGAGTGCCGCCGAGCAACTTGGCGAGCGGAACGCTTTGAAGCTGCGCATCGAGATCCCATACTGCATTTTCAATGGCTGCTTTGGCCATACGGTGTCCGCGAACCTGCTCGAACAAAGCAGGGCAATCGCTGCCCTTCTCGACGTCGGCATTCAACAGTCGTGGCGCGAGTTCCGTTTCGGTGATGTGCCACGCCGTGTCGACCATCTCATCGGAGAAGTACGGGTGCTCACCGGCAACGCACTCGCCCCACGCGGAAATGCCCGCAGCCTCGATCTCGATGAGCAGGATGCGGCGCGTGGTCGTCACGCCGAAGCTCGTTTCAAAGGGGTGCGCCAGCGGCATATTCACCTCGCGCATGTGCAGTGCATCAATCTTCATCACTTCTCCTTCTTACCCAGCGCGCCATTCAATACGCGTGTTGCTCGTTCCACTTGCCCAAAAGGAACCTGCCGTCGCCGCGTTCTGTGCGTTCATAACCGAGAACTGCCAATCCGTCTGCGAAAGCAGCTTCGAGTGCGTTCGCGTTGCGGCTTTGTACCTCGCGCGCGGAGCCGCGATCCATGGGTGAGGCCTTCCAATCGTAAATCTCATGCGGAACTTCGACGCTTTGCGTGGCTTGCACCACGGGCCGCTCGCCGGCAAGCGAACGCTGAACGCGATCCGATCGCAGCCACCACTCGGCATAGACACGGTCTGTGGGAAGGCCACCCTGCAGCGGAGAGCTCGATGGGCCGTAAAAATCTCGCTTATAGCGGCGAATGATTGCTCCCAGCTTTGCGACGTTCAGATACGCGTTCTTGATTTCAAGTGGGTCGAAGGTCCACTCCATCAGTTCGAAACCACGGGCGAGTGCATCGTCTCGTTGAGCAAGTTTGAGTCGCCGGCCAACGCCGCTGTTGCGAAACTCCTCCAGCACACCAAGATGATGCGAGTGCAGATAGGCATGTCCGTTGCGCACTCCGGGAAGCGACATCGCATAGCCGGCAAGTGTGTCGCCGGCGAACGCGCCAAGCACCTGGCCGCCAATGCGCGCAGCGAGCAGAAACACCTTCTGCGTCATTCGGTCCGCCGGCTCATAACCCCACACCGTGTCCTGCAGTTCGACGCAGAGATCGAACTCTTGGAATTTGGTAAGTGCACGTATCTCGATGTCTTGTCCCTTCTGCGAAGCGATGCCGGTCACGCTTTCGCCTCCGCCGCCTTTGCGCGAATCCAGCTTTCTTCCATCTCGCTGAGTGACATGCTCTGCAACGCTTCTCCTCCGCCCGCTTCCTCTTCCATGCGATGAAAACGTGCACGGAACTTTGCGTTGCTGCGGCGGAGCGCGGCCTCCGGGTCGATCTTCAAATGGCGCGCAAGGTTCATTGCGGTGAACATCAGATCGCCGAACTCCTCTTCCACCTTCTCTTGTTGGCCTGCTTCCACTTCCACCATCAACTCTGCTATCTCTTCATCCATTTTCGCGAACAATCCAGAGCTATCAGGCCAATCGAAACCGACCTTTGCAGCTTTCGACCCGATCTTCGAGGCTTCCAGCGTAGCGGGCATCGTTCTCGGAATGTCGTCGAGCATGGAGACGTCCGCAGGCTTTCCTTTCTTCTCTTCACGCTTGATCTCCTCCCAGTTTCGGAGCACCGCGCCGGCGTCGGTTGCGACGGCATCGCCGAAGATGTGCGGATGACGGCGAATGAGCTTCGCATTCAGATTCTCCGCGACATCGGCAATGGTGAAGTAGCCCTCTTCCGCCGCCATCTGCGCGTAGAAGAGCACTTGCAGCAGAAGGTCGCCAAGCTCGTCTTTCAGGTCCGGCCAAGCGCCGCGTTCAATCGCGTCGAACACCTCGTAGGTCTCTTCCAAGGTGTGGCGCTTGATGGAGTCGAAACTTTGTTCGCGGTCCCACGGACATCCTTCGGGTCCGCGCAAATGCGCCATCATAGCGACGGCTTCGCTCAAAGCGCCTCTGGTGCGCTCATCCACTTGCGGAAGCTGCAGATCGGCAGAACTCATAGAACAACTTTATCGCGGGCGATACGCGGCATAGCTAACAACGAAGGCGATGGGCGCAGATAGCGCCACAGTTGTACAACGATCCCGTGGCGTACCTTCGCGCTCTTTGCACACGTGGCGTTCGGCCTTGCACGACTGCGATCAGGAACAAGCAAGTAGTGTCCTTTGCGAGATGGCGAAGCCAATGACAACGCGGTACGCAACGGCTCGCGACTCCACATTCGGCACGCACCTCTGTTGCTGCCCTACGCTGCACTCTGCTTTCCGGGCATGTATGCTCGCGCGACGCCGGCCCTCTTCGGCTTCCCGTTCTTCTGCTGGTACCAGTTCGTCTGGGTCGGGTTGACCTCCGCCTTGCTGTGGTTCTATTACCGCCTCGTTTTCGGCTGCCGCTGACCGCGCACCCCGAGCACAAAGCAGCCATCTAAACTGATACTTGCTCCGATGGACCTCCTGCAGAAAATTCGGACGCTCCCGACCAGCGCCGGCTGCTACCTCTACAAGAACGCCGAGGGGGAAGTCATCTACGTCGGCAAAGCGAAGAATCTGCGCGCGCGTGTCCGCAGCTACTTCCTGAAGGCGACCCAAGCCAACAATGCGAAAACCGGCTCGCTGATGCGCGAGGCCGTGGATCTGGAATACATCACGGTCGCGAACGAACGCGAAGCTCTGGCGCTTGAAAACAACCTGATCAAGCAGCGCAAGCCGCGCTTTAATATCCTGCTGCGCGACGACAAGACCTACCCCTACATCAAGCTCACGCTGACGGACCGGCACCCGAAGGTGTTCGTTACGCGGCGGCTGCGCAAGGATGGCGGCGCCTACTTCGGCCCGTACTTTCCAGGCAATCTCGCACATCGCTTAGTTGACGTCATCCACCGCAGCTTTCTCATCCCAAGCTGCAAGGTCGACCTGAACCGCTACCATCCGCGCGCCTGCCTCCAGTACTACATCAAGCGCTGCCTCGGCCCGTGCGTCGAAGGACTCGTTTCGAAGGACGAATACCGGCAGGTAATACGCGATGTGCAACTCTTCCTCGAAGGCAAACCCAACGAGTTGGAAGAGCGGCTCACGCAGCGCATGGCAGGGGCTGCCGAGAACATGCAGTTCGAGCTCGCGGCGCGGCTGCGCGACCAGATCATCACCGTGCAGCAGGCCGGTGAACGGCAGCGCATCGCGTCCGCTGACTCTGACGACGCTGATGTGTTCGGATTCCACTTCGAAAATGACATGCTTGCCGTCAATCTCTTCCACATGCGCGGCGGCAAGATCGTCGATCGCCGCGACATGTTCTGGGAGGATCTGCCGGACTTCGAAGCAGAAACAACGGCATCGTTGGCGGAAGAAGATGACGATGCGACGGACCTCGTGAATGAGGAACGGCTTGAGCCCAATCCTGCATATGCCGCCCCAGAAGTAGTAGGCGACACTGATGCTGCAGAGCAACACTCCGTGCTGGCATCACCGTTCGAGGAAGACCTGCCGCATGGTGAGGTCATCGCGGAATGCTGCGATGTGTCGGCGAATGTAGCCGGCCTGCCGACAGACGAGCCTGCCTTTTCACCGGCTGCATTCTTCTCCGCGCTGTTGAAGCAGCTTTATCTCGATCAGGCCTACGTCCCGAAGCACATCTACGTCCCTGTAGATTTCCCTGACCGCGCACTCCTTGCGGACGCCCTGCGCGAGAAGTCCGGTCACAAAATTGAGATCGCTGCACCGCAACGCGGAGATAAACGATCTCTGGTGGATCTTGTCTGCCAAAACGCGAAGCAGTCCTACGATCAACGCTTCCGCGTGATGCAGCCGAGCATTCGCAATATGCAAGAGGCACTGCAAGAGGCGCTCACTCTGCCAGAAATACCTGAGCGCATTGAGTGCTTCGACATCTCGCACATCCAGGGAGCCGAGACCGTCGCCTCGATGGTCGTGTGGGAAAAAGGCGCGATGAAGAAGGCCGACTACCGCAAGTTCCAGGTCAAGACAGTTACAGGTGTCGATGACTTCGCCAGCATGCGCGAGATTGTCACGCGGCGCTACACCAGGTTTGCGAATGGCGCCAAGCCTATGGGCAAAGATGCAGTTCTGCCCTCGCTCGTGCTCATCGACGGCGGCCTTGGTCAGTTACATGCAGCCGCAGACGCGCTCGAAGAGCTCGGTCTCACAACTCAGCCACTAGCTTCGATCGCGAAACGCGAAGAAATCATCTATGTGCACGGCCAGGAGGACGATCCCATCGTGCTCGACCGCCGCTCGCCCATCCTGCACGTCATCCAGAAAATCCGCGACGAGTCACACCGCTTCGCCATCGGCTACCACCGCAAGCGCCGCGAGATGCGCGACCGCGTCAGCGAGTTGGACGAAATCCCCGGCGTGGGTCCCACAACACGACAGCGATTGCTCACCCACTTTGGCTCCGTGCGCGCCCTGAAGCAGGCCGCGGAAAAGAACCCCGATGCGCTGCTTGCCGTAGCTAACAAGGCCACCGCCGAAAAGATCAGGCAATTCTTTGCGAACGAAATTCAACTTGTTCAACCGGAACTGGTCATTTTAAACGATTGACTAGCTACTGGGAGTCGGTACCGCCAAAAGTGTTGCAGCTCTTCGGGTCCCCACTCTCAAAACCCTTCTTGAACCAGGTTTGTCGCTGCGCGGACGATCCATGTGTCCAGCTTTCCGGGCTGACAGCGCGACCGCTCATCTTTTGCAGATGATCGTCGCCCACCGCCGCCGCCGCGCTGAGCGCGTTGTCGATGTCGCCAGGATCAACAATGTGGCGCTCCTGCGCCGAGTGTGCCCAGACTCCCGCGTAGCAGTCGGCCTGGAGTTCCACGTCGACCGACAAGTGGTTCTGCTGACTGGGCTGTTGCTGCTCAAACAGCCGAACCTTCTTCTCAGTGCCGACAAGGTTCTGCACGTGGTGCCCAAGCTCGTGCGCGATCACATACGCCTGCGCAAAATCAGCCGTGCTGCCACCAAACTTCTTCAACTCGTCCCAGAAGTCGAGGTCGATATAAACCTTCTGGTCCGCCGGGCAGTAAAACGGCCCCGTGGAAGCCTGCGCCGTGCCGCAGCCGGAATACGTCGACCCGCGAAACAGCACCAGCTTCGCGTGCGTGTACTGCCGCCCCTTCTTCTCGAAGATGGCCGTCCATGTCTTCTGAACGTCGTCGAGCGTGAAAGAGATGAGCTGCGCATCGCGATCTTCAGAAGCGGAGTGCTGATGCGGCCCGCTGCTCTGCATCTGCTGCGTGCGCACTGGCGCTTGCGTGCCGCCTCCGCCGAAGAATCCGCCGAGGAAGTTGCGCCCGAACAACAGGCTCAGAATTGCCAGGATGATGAAGCCGCCTATGCCCAGGCCGCCGCCACCAATTCCACCGCCGCCAAAACCGAATCCGCCGCCTCCACCACCGCCGCCGGAATCATCGCGGCGATCTTCGACATCGTTGCTCAGGCCTCCCGGCGTCCATTCCATGTTTGCGGCTCCTTCGTGTCAGACGATTGCAGATTCTATGATGCGCCACATGTAAAAGCGGAACTCATCCGCGCATTTCCACGTAACCTGTTCCCATCGTGACCAGTACAACTGTCGTACAGCAGCCAGACCCCACCCTGCGCGCAGCGATCCGAACAGCAGCAATCTTTGCTGCGGTGAAGCTTTTGTTGACCTTCGCGCTCACGCTGTACACGCAGCATATCGGTTACAGCTACTTCCGCGACGAGTTCTACTACATCGCGTGCGGACGGCACCTCGCCTGGGGCTATGTCGATCACGGCCCAGTAGTCGCTGTGCAGGCGCGTTTGGGCGAAATCTTGTTTGGCGATTCAGTATTTGCCATTCGTATTCTGTCCGCTGCCGCAGGCGCAGTGATGATCTTCCTTTGTGGCCTGATCGCATGGGCGCTTGGTGGACGCAGACCCTCACAGTCGCTGGCGACGATGGCACTCATCTGCGCCCCGCAATTCATCGGCACGGACGGCTTCTTATCCATGAACTCCTTTGAGCCGATGTTCTGGATGGGCTGCGTGCTGGCGTTGCTGATGATGCTGCGCGGGCGCTCGGAGCGCCTGTGGTGGCTCATTTTCGGTTTCAGCGCAGGCATCGGCATGTTGAACAAGCCGTCGATGGTGTTCTTCCTCTTCGCGCTAGGCATTGGTTTGTTGTGCACTCCTCAACGTCAGCTGCTGTTCACGCGCTGGGCAGCCTTCGGCATCGCTCTGCTGATTTCGATCCCTGTCCCCTATCTGCTTTGGCAGTGGCACAATCATTGGCCGCTGCTTGAATTCCTGGAGAATGGTCGCCGGCACGGAAAGAACGTGATCGTGCCGATTCTGCCGTTCACGATTACGCAGATTCTCGATATGCATCCCGTCAACGTGGTGATTTGGGGCACGGGCGTGGTTGCACTGCTGCGCGGAAAGAGCATGATGCGCGCCCGCTGGCTCGGCATCACTTATTTAGTCTTTTTCGCGCTGATGTTTGCCATGCATGCCAAGGACTATTATCTCGCCGGTATTTATCCGGCGATGATTGCCGCAGGTGCTGTCGCTTGGGAGCATCGCTTCGCAGCTTCACGCGGCGTGCGGATGAATAGCGTGTTCGCGTTCCCTGTGTACACAACCATTCTGATCATCACATCGATTCTGATTCTGCCGATGTCTTCGCCCGTGCTGAAGCCGGAGATGTGGGTGCGTTACACGCGCGCAATGAAGCTTTCACACCCGGAGCAGGAACACTTTGCCAGCACCGCACTCCCACAGTTCTTCGCTGACCGTTTCGGTTGGCAGCAGGAGCTCAACATCGTGAGCGCGACCTACGCCAGGCTTTCTGAGGAGGACAAGAAACGAGTGTGCGTGTTCGCCGGCAACTATGGAGAAGCGGGCGCGCTGCAGTTTCTCGGCCCAGTCGAAGGCAAACCGTTGCCGCGGGTGATCTCAGGCCAGAATAATTACTGGCTCTGGGGCATGCAGGGCTGCACGGGCGACCTCGTCATCGCCGTCATTTACGACACGCCGGAAGAACTTGCGCCGAAGTATGAACATGTTGAGATCGTCGGCAGAATGGACGACCCGTGGAGCATGTCCTTTGAGCACCGCAACATCTATCTTCTTCGAGGACGCAAGCCCACGGCTCCCGTGAACTGGGCCGACGAAAAAGACTACTTCTGACGCGCGTGCTACCCTCCAGCAATCCATGCAGGCAGAGTCCACCAAAGGCGATCTCCCACGGGTTCTAAATACGACCCACGCCACGGCCATCGTGGTTGGCATCATCATCGGGTCGGGCATTTTTCTTGTGCCACGCGAGATGATGGCCGCAGTCGGCAGTTCTGCTGCCGTGTACGCAGCATGGATCACCGGCGGCCTGCTGTCCCTCTTCGGCGCGATGAGCTATGCCGAGATCGCCGCAATGAAACCACGAGTCGGCGGCGAGTACGCCTTCCTTCGCGATGCGTACGGTGACACCGTTGCATTTCTTTACACGTGGACGTGGATCACCATCGCGAAGCCCGCGTCCATCGCAACCATCGCTGCGGGTCTGATGCGTGTGCTTGGAACATTTCCGGCCTTCAGCTTTCTTACGCGGCCTGCATTCACGCATCTTCTGTGGAGCCAGGTCATGGCGATCGGCGCGACGTGGCTCATCACCGCGTTGAACATCGTTAGCACGCGTGAGTCAGCCAACGTGCAGACCCTGCTTACGTGGCTGAAGGTGCTGATGATCCTTGTCATCGCAGGCTTCTGCTTTGCAGGATTAGGTCACGGAACGTGGCACAACTTCAGCACCATGTACTTCGGCGCGCGCGGGGGTTTTGCCGGCTTTATGGTCGCGCTGATCGCCGCGCTCTGGGCGTATGACGGCTGGTCAGATGTTTCGCAGATGGCGGGCGAAGTGAAAGAGCCGCAGCGGGCTTTGCCTATCGCTCTCGTTGGTGGAGTCGCTGTAGTCGGCGGCCTTTACATGTTGACCAATGCAGCCATTCAGTACGTTCTGCCCGCCGCCGCCGTTGCCGCATCTGACCGGCCGGCTGCGGACGCCATGCGCATCGTTGCGGGACATGCGGGAGTTGCGCTCGTATCTATCGGCATGGCGGTCAGCATCTGCGCGACGTTCGTGGGCAGCTCGCTTTCCGGTGCCCGCGTGCCGTTCGCGGCGGCTCGCGACAGGCTCTTCCCATCGGCGCTCGCGGCCATTCATCCCCGGTTTCACACGCCTGCTGCAAGCCTCATCTTGCAGGCCGTGCTTAGTTCCTTGCTGCTGCTAGCCATCGGGAAATTTCAGGCGCTCTTCTCGCTGGCAATCTTCTCGGAGTGGCTCTTTTACGCGCTGACGGCGGCGACGGTCTTTGTCTTCCGTCGCAGGGAACCGGATGCGCCTCGGCCGTATCGCGTGACGGGCTACCCAGTGGTGCCCGCGCTGTTCATCATGGCCGCGGTGGTGCTGCTGGTGTTCAGCTTCGTCGATCAGCCTCTCCATTCGGCTATCGGAGCGGGAGTGATTTTCTGTGGTCTTCCCGTATACATGTTGACCAAGCCGAAAAGATCCTCGGTCTGAACAGTCGGCGCTCTAACCTGCTGCTTTTGCTGTCTTCGGCTGGCGTTTAATCCAGGATCGAAGCGCTTCATCGGCTCGCGTCTGCCAGCCGTCGCCCATCGCTCGCAGATCATCGGCGACATCTTTTGAAAGCCGAATAGAAACCGGTACCTTCTTAGGAGCCACTTGCGGTCCGCGCTTGCGGCTGGAAAGCTTTGCCTGCAAAGATTCTGGCAAGTCGCTGAAGCGCATCGAACGAGCGAACTTCTCCGCCGTCCACTCCGGATTCTCCGCGTAAATCCGTTCAGAAATTTTCTTTGTCATAGCGCCTACTTTCTTCATTTGTAGCTTTCCGAAGGCTAATAGCGCGTAAGGTCTCGCCGACTTCTGTGAAAGTCAACGCGAATAGCCTCGCGTCTAAGAAACCAATCGCGTTCCACCGAAGTTCTCCATAATCCTTGCTGTCGTCGACATCGAAATATGCCGACCCGAGATCAAAGTCAGCCGCTCGCGCAAGTGATATCCCATGCTTTCTAAGGTTCGCTACGTCCTTCTTCGGGTCGAAGGTAATCTCCACCTAGCAAATCGTACATACAGAAAGCTGCTTTGGACAACAGGATACGATCTTGCAGTGCCCAGGAAGCCAAAACTAGGCCAGAATTTTCTGGCGGATGACGCCGCATGTCTTCGCATCGCGGAAGCGATGGGCGACACACGAGAACGGACGGTAGTAGAAATCGGCCCGGGACATGGCGCGATCACCAACCTCCTTGTTCCGCGGTGCGCGCGCCTGCATTGCGTTGAGTTCGATCCGGTCCTTGCGCGAGAGCTCAGTTTCCGCTTCAAAAACGATTCACACGTGACGGTCCATCACGCGGACATCCTGCTATTCGATTTCAGCAGCGTAGCCGATGTGTCACATCCGCTAGACGTCCTTGGCAATCTGCCCTACTACATCACCTCAGACATCCTGCTGCATCTCTTCGCGGCTGCTCGGGCGGGTATCGTCAAGCGAGCGGTGCTGATGATGCAACGCGAAGTAGCAGAACGGATTGCTTCGCCCCCGGGTCACAGCGAGTACGGCGCTTTGTCCGCATTCACTCAACTGCACGCGCATGTAAGCAATCTATTCACATTGCCGCCGAGTGCTTTCTCACCGCCGCCCGATGTGTACTCCACCGTGCTTCGACTGGACTTCGCTCCTCGCTTCGATGAACTGCGGGTGGACGCGAATGGCTTCAACGCGTTTCTCCGCTCGACCTTTGCGCAGAAGCGCAAGACTTTGGCGAACAACCTGCGCAATGCCGGCTACGGCACAGAAATACTCGCACCGGCCTGGCCCGCGGACTTGCCGCCGCAGGTGCGTGCGGAAGCGGCCACGCTGGAACAGATGGCAGATCTCTATCGCGCGCTGTCAGCCGCGGGCGGGGGGACACCAGCTTCCTGAAGCAGCCGAGCCGCCTTGCGCTGCACGCGTTCCATCAACCGATCATCCTCGGCAATGGATTGCAGCACCGGAGCAATGTTCTCTATCTCAGACGCGCGACCGGCCTTCACTTCTAAAACAAACGCATCGATCTCTGCATCCAGAGCGAGGCGATCGTAGCGATGCTTCTGAGCGAGCCGTTCGCCGGCCTGCATGGTCTGCGCGATAGCCAGAAAGGCGTCCGCAAGGGCATTCAGCGAATCGTTATCGGAGAAATTGAAAGTGCAAGTGGCCTTTGCACTTCCTCCACCACCTTCATAGCTCACGGTTTTCCGGCCTGTCTCGGCAATGTGTTTCATCTTCGTTTCGCATTTTCCCGCACGAACAACCGGGTAAGCCGCCGTCAACTTTGTTTGTAGGCCGGCACTTACGTGAATCGGTTCACTAGGGGTCGCAGTCTTCGAAGCAGAGGAGCCGGTGTATACCCCAGAACCATCCGCATGCACCTCAATCGTCCAGCGAGGAACAGCCAAGCCGGCTCGGTTGAACTCGAACGTAGCCGCGCGGAAGTCTGAAGGAGTACTCGTCACGGCCTGATGGAAGATCGAAGCAGCTTGTACTTTACCCAGCGTGGATCCGAAGAAGATGACTGCCAAAACGGCAGTCGACCAGAATTGGCTCACCGGCGAAGGCTTTCCGCTGTTTGCGCATGGTGAATGTGGCAGATAGCAATCGCCAGCGCGTCCGCTGCGTCTGGGGTTTTCGGAGCATTGGAAAGATCAAGCAGGCGCGTCACCATAAATTGCACTTGCTCCTTCGCAGCCAGACCGTAGCCGACCACGGCGCTTTTGATCGACAGCGGCGCATATTCCGCAACGGAAACACCACAGTTCGCGGCTGCCAGCATGGCGACTCCACGCACCTGCCCAAGCTTCAGCGCGCTTTTCGCGTTCGCCGCGAAGAACACTTCTTCAATCGCCACCACGTGCGGCTGCCATATACCAATCAGCGCAGTAAGTTCCGCATACACCTGCGCCAGGCGAACGGGCGTGCGGTCCTTCTTGCTGAGTTTCACGGCGCCTGCGCATAGGTGACGCAGCTTCGGTAGAGCGGTCGTTTCATCTGTCTCCACCACGCCGTAACCGGTAAATTCCGTGCCGCAATCGATGCCGAACACCCGCATGGGCATCAGTGTATCTCGCGGTAAGAGGCGGCAAGCAAAACCAGGCTTACCGAACCAGACCCGTTACAATCAGACGGAGTTTTCCGACTGCAAAGAACGAATCACGAAAGCACCCTTCTGCCTTGATCCAAGCGCGAAATTTCCTAGTCGCCGGAGTTGTTGCACTCGCGACGTTCTCTGCGCCTGCGCAGGACTCAAGCGCTCCGCGACAGCCAACCCCCATGCCGCAGACCACAACGCAGGCACCCGCACCCGTCGTCAGGCGTTCGCCAAAGCCGGCGGGCACGCAGGAGATCGTTCCAAACCCCGACGGCAGCCTGCCACGCAGCATTCATGCCAACGAATACCGCGATAGCTATCCGGCCAACCGTCCGCCCGCAACAAAGCCGCCGCAGTCGAGGCAGATTCCCACGATCAATCCGTTGACCTCGCTAAGTCCCCAAGGCACGATGTCCCCCCCCAGGCCGCCTGTGCTGCCAAAGCCTGTTGCGCCTTTACAGCTTCCAAAGCAAGTCGCCCCTGTACAAACCGCAAAGCCGAAGCCGCTTGCTCCTGTCATTCCCCCGGTTCCAGCGACGCCGAAACCTGTAGTTGCTGCGGTGACAACCAAGCCCAACACTGCCGAGCCCCCAACGCAACTGCCTCCCGGGCCCTTCAACCGGAGTGTCATCGTCATCGATCCATCCCACGGTGGCACGGATGTCGGATCGCGTGTGACCGACTCTGTCTTTGAGAAGGATGTCGATCTTCAGTTCGCATTCAAGCTTCGCTCGTTGCTCACTGCGCGCGGGTTTACTGTCGTTCTCACGCGCGAATCGGACACAGCCACGCTTCCGGATAAACCGGATTCTCCGCTAACGCTGGATGTACGTGCGGGGCTCGCAAACCGGCAGCAGCCATTGGCCTGTCTGCTGCTTCATGCGACAGGCAGCGGACACGGTGCGCACCTCTACACTTCAGAGTTGAACTCCGTTCCCGCCGAACCGTACGCTGCTCCCTGGCTGACCGCGCAAAACGGCTGGGTTTCGCAAAGTCTCCTGCTGCAGAAGCAAATTGGTCGAGCGCTTAATCGAGCTAGTGTTCCGCTTGTATTGAGTCGGGCATCGGTGCGCCCGGTGGATTCCCTCACATGCCCGGCGTTGGTGATCGAACTTGCACCGGAGAGCAACAGTGATGCTGCCTCAATCAATAACGATGCCTATCAGCAGCGCGTGGCGAGTGCCGTTGCCACGGCACTGCTCTTCTGGCAGAACAGCGCACAGCCACCAGCACGACTCGCACCCCCGCTCTACAAGGCTCCCGCGCCGCTTGCTAAGCCCGCATCCGACACGAACACCACGCCAACACCTGCGACGCAGGCGGTGCAGCCATGAAACAACGCACACAGCGCATCATCTTCTGGGTGCTTGCCGGATGCATTCTTGTGATGGCGGTGCTGTTATTTGCGTCGCGGCAGCGCCAGCGCGACCGCGTTGGTTCCGTGGCCGACGACACTCCGATCGATGCGCCGTACAGCAATACTGAATCGATCACGCTCGTCCTGGCAAACGATGCGGAAGGCGTAGTTAGCGCTGCTGATCGACAGATCGCTTTGCCCACTGAAACTACGGCACGCGCACGTGCGCTGCTCGACCATCTCGTCGCCGAATACGCGCTGCCCGGCTCACCGCATCCGCTGCCGCCCGGTGCGGCGGTTGATGGTGTCTTCCTTGTGCCGCTTCCCGTCGCAGGCCACGCGGTTGATCCGAACGCTACTCCGGTGGCAGGCAGCGATCGCACAATCACCATGATCGTTCCAAGCACCGATGCTGACGCAATACAGCCGCAAACGCCTGGCGGCATGCTCGCAGTCATCAACCTGCGCGGCAGCTTTGTCAACGCGCATCCCTCCGGGGTGGAAACGGAGTCGCTGACGCTGTTGTCGATGATCGGCACGCTGCACGCCAACCTCCCGCAGATCGAGCAGATTCGCTTTCTCGTGGACGGGCAGCCACGTGAAACTCTGGCCGGTCACGCAGACTTGCTGCGCACCTATCCTTCGCGCGATACAACGGCGCCATCCGTGACACCCGATGTCGAACCCTGAGGCATCCCGCACATCGCGCGGACCCGTCATCGGAGTCTTTGATTCCGGCTTTGGCGGCCTCACCGTTTTGCGTGAATTGCTTCCGCTGATTCCTGGCGCCCACTACATCTATCTTGGTGACACGGCGCGGCTCCCTTATGGCGCAAAGTCTCGCGAAACGATCGCTCGCTACGCGGTTTCAAGTGCGCAATTCCTCGAACAACAGGGTGCGGAACTTCTCGTCATCGCATGCAATACGGCAACCGCGCTTGCATTGCAGGACGTTCGCTTGGCTGTCACCCTTCCCGTCGTGGGTGTAATCGAACCGGGGGCGAGCGCTGTAGCTCACGCGGCTGGTAGTGCGAAGGATGTTCTCGTGCTGGCGACTTCGGCGACGGTGCAGTCGCACGCGTATCACGATGCGTGTTTAGCACTGGGCCTGCGGACGACTGAAATAGCTTGCCCTTTGCTTGTACCTCTGGTGGAAGAAGGCTGGGGAGATCATCACGTCACGAAGGAGGTACTGCGTATCTACCTGAAGGACGCGCTTGCGCAGTGCACGCCTTCCGCTGTGCTGCTCGGCTGCACACACTATCCGCTCATCAAGCATGTGATCACTTCAGTGCTTCGCGAGCTTGCCTCGGACGCTGCGGTCATCGACTCTGCCCATGCAACGGCTCATGCGGTCACGGCCCAGCTTGGCTTGAATCGGCGAGGACACGCAGACGTACCCGCCACGTTCGAATGCTTCGCGACAGACTCGACGGATAAGTTTCAGCGGCTAGGCAGCAGCTTTCTCGATCAGGAGATAGACTCCGTAACCCTGCTTGATTTGGGTGGATAACGACTCCACCGCGTACTTAGGGCTTGCTCACTACTCACGGTTCACGATTCACTGTTTCCATGCCATACCTTCTAAAAACAGAACCCGACAAATACTCCTTTGACGATCTTCTGCGCGACAAGGAAACCGTCTGGGACGGGATCAAGAATCCTCAGGCGCTGATCACGCTGCGCAACATGAAGCGCGGCGAAGACTGCGTGATCTATCACTCCAATGTCGGCAAGGCGGCTGTTGGCCTGGCGAAGGTTGTTTCTGTCACGGCATCGTCGGAAGACCCGAAGATCCCCATCGTACGTTTGAAAGTCGGCAAGCGTTTGAAGCGCGAAAAGTCTTTGGCTGAAATTCGCGAAGCAGCCGTGTTCACGCGGTCCATCATGTTCCGGCAATTTCGCTTGTCCGTCGTTCCGCTCACAGACGCACAGTTCGATTGGCTTGTGCACAGCTAGTTTCATCGCAAGTACCTCGTCAGCTATCTCGCTCCCGCTTGCGTGAATCAAAATCACGCATGAGTTTCTCCTCATCCCCACCCAGCGCGATCCTTTCCGGCACCTTCAGCCTTGGCGACATGGAGGTGCAGCGCCTTGGTTACGGAACGATGCGCCTTGTCGGCGAAGGTGCCTGGGGCGAGCCGCCAGATCGCGAAGCCGCGCGCAATGTTCTGCGCCGTGCGGTCGAACTCGGCACCACACTCATTGACACCGCAGACGCGTATGGCCCCGGCATAGCGGAGGAACTGATTGCGGAAGCACTCCATCCCTATCCGTCGAATGTAGTCATCGCGACCAAGGGCGGACTCACACGCCAGGGCCCGGCGAAGTCGAAGCCATGCGGCCGGCCCGACTACCTTCAGCAGCAGCTTGAGATGTCCCTCCGCCGCCTGCGGCTTGAAACAATCGATCTGTATCAACTGCATCGCATCGATCCGACTGTGCCGGTCGCCGAGACCCTTGGAGCGCTGAAAGACGCGCAGCAACAAGGAAAGATTCGCCATATCGGACTTTCGGAAGTGAGTGTCCAGCAAATCGAAGAAGCGCAGAAGACCGTGCCGATCGTCAGCGTGCAGAACCGCTACAACCTCACCGAACGCAAGTCAGAAGACATACTCAAGTACTGCGAACAACATCACATCGCCTTCCTGCCCTGGTACCCGATGAACGCCGGTAAATTCGCGAAGGCCGCAAGCGCTGACGATGGTCATACGAATCATCCCATCGCCGAGTTCGCGAAGCAGCACGGAGGGACACCGAGCCAGATATCGCTGGCTTGGCTCCTGCAGCACAGCCCCGTGATCCTTCCGATCCCTGGCACCAGCAGCATCGCGCATTTGGAGGAGAACATTGCCGCCGCAGGATTGCAGATTCCGGAACAAGATTGGGACACATTTGAACTCGTAGTGGACACACAAGCCATGTGACCTTCACGGCCGGGAGGCGAAGGCAAACGTATAATCGTAGTACGTTTCTTCTCAGGTTCAGGTCCCCTCAAGCATGCTGCGTTTGACTTCCATGGTGTCCATCCTTTTTGTCTCTTTGTGTCTCGTTGCATGCGGTTCCGGCGGCAGCTCCATGGGCGGTGGAGGCTCCACGCCGCCGGTTGGTGCGCCGCAGCTTTCAATCTCCCCGGCAAGCCTGACCTTCGGCAGCACAGTGGTGGGGACTACATCTGCTGCTCAAGCCGTGACGCTCACGAACAGCGGCAGCGCATCGCTTTCGTTCACGTCGATCACGCTGGCGGACACTTCGAACTTCAGCCTTACGAATAACTGTGGCTCATCTCTTGCGGTCGGAGGTTCGTGCACGCTTTCCGTCGCATTCCAGCCGCAGAGTGCGGCGACGCCCTCCTCCAGCATCTCTATCAATGACAATGTCCTCGGTTCTCCTCAAAGCATCGCCATCACCGGTAGCGGAGCAGCAGCAGCGGCGCCGACACTCACCGTAAGTCCGTCGAGCGTGGTTTTCGGTTCCGCGGCTATCGGCGCGACACCGCTTACGCAGAACATCACGCTTGCGAATACCGGCTCGGCCACGCTCACGTTTACCAACGGCATCAGCATCAGCGACACCACAGACTTCCAGCTGATGAATTCGTGCGGCACGCAGATCGATCCGCGCAGCAATACCAACTGCACGCTCGCCGTCAGCTTTCAGCCACAAACCACTGGACCCTTCAGCGCGACGATCAACATCGCCAACAATGCTGCGGGTGCTCCGCAGAGCATTAGTGTCACGGGCACGGGTACCGCGGCGCTCGTTCCCGCAGTGACGCTGTCAACGAACGCGATTACGTTCCCCAGCACTACCATAGGCGCAACTTCACCGGCTCAGTCGGTCACGGTCACCAACAGCGGCACTGGCCCTCTGACTGGCATCACAATCAGCCTGACCGGCACCGACACTGCGCGCTTCAGCCAGACCAGCAACTGCCCTACGACGCTCGGCGCAGGCGCATCCTGCACCATCAACGCAACGTTTACGCCAGCGGACGCCAAGACCTACAGCGCGGCAATCAGCATCGCGGACAACGCCACAGGCGCACCGCAGTCTGTCGGACTCTCTGGGTCCGGCGCGGCGGTAATGAGCGCGGAGGCTGTGCTTTCGCCGCTTTCGCTAACATTCCCCGATACGCTCTCCGGCAACTCGTCGGCAACGCAAACGGTCACGCTCTCAAATCCAGGGTCAGCAACGCTGACAGGCATTGCGGTCTCCATCGGCGGCGGTACAGCTTCCACCGCATTCACAGACACAACGAACTGCGGCGCCACACTCACCGCGGGCCAGAGCTGTTCAATCTACGTCACGTTCTCTCCATCGTCGACTGGAAATTATCTCGGCACTCTCACCGTGACTGACACCGCGTCCAGCTCGCCGCAGACGGCTTCGCTTTCCGGTAACGGTATCGCGCCGCAAGCCATGCTTTCCTCGAACGCCATCACGTTCCCGAGCACCACGGTGAACACAACCACCTCTGCGTACAGCGTCACGCTCTCAAATCCCGGGAGTGCCACGTTGAACATCAGCGGCATCACGCTCGGCGGCACGAACGCTTCTAATTTCGCGGAGACCACAACCTGCGGGGCCACTCTCGCGGTCAATGCGAGCTGCACAATCTCCGCGACGTTCTCGCCAACAGCCGCAACCAGCTACAGCGGAACCATCACAGTGACGACGAATGCAGGAGGGGCGCAAAGCATTTCGCTTACCGGCACCGGCTCGACCGCAGCGGTAACGCGCACGCTCTACACCTTCCCTGAGTCCGACAACTCCGTGACCCCGCTGTATGCGCTGGTGAACAACGCGCAGAAGACAATCGACATGACGATGTATGAATTAGTCGACACGACCTTCTCCGCTGACCTTGTCGCGGCGTGCAAACGCGGCGTGATCGTGCGCGTAATCCTCGACCAGAATCTGGAGAAGAGCAGCAACACTGCCGCGTACAACCAGCTGAACGGAACGACGAACTGCAGCGCCGTGTGGGCGAACACTGCCTTCCAGGCCACGCATCAGAAAACGATCACGGTGGACGGCACGCAGACCGCAATCATGTCTCTGAACCTGACCAGCCGCTACTACAGCGACACACGTGACTACGCGCTGGTTGAAAATGACGCCGCCGATATTGCTGCGATCGAGGCTACATTCAACGCCGATTACGCGGCAGGCACGCCGAGCAGTGGCACGGCGGGAGCCAGTGACTTTAGCTACTCTCCCGGTGCGGGTGACGATCTGATCTGGAGCCCAACTACGGCGCAGCCGGATCTGGTCGGCATCATCAATGCCGCGCAGAAAACCCTGCTGGTAGAGAACGAGGAGATGAGTGCATCGAGCATCGTCACGGCGCTGGAGAATGCCTGCAAGCGCGGTGTAGCCGTGAATATCGCGATGACAGACACCGGCTCGTACCACGCGAATTACTCCGCGCTGGAAGCTGCGGGATGTGGCGTGCACACGGGCAAGGACAACTCCTCCACGCTCTATATTCACGGCAAAGCGTTGCTCGCCGATTATGGCCTGAGCACGCAAAGCGTGTATATGGGCTCGATCAACTTCTCCAATGCCTCGATGACGGAAAACCGTGAGCTTGGTCTCTACATTTCCGACCCGACCGCCGTGCAGAAGCTCTACAACGCGATGTCGGGTGACTACGCCATGTTCCCTGCATACTAGGCAATATCGAGGCTGCTATTCTGAGCCCCGTTTCATTTTGTTTCTTAGGAGTCGCAGGACATGATCGATATGAGCGGGCAGATTGCCGTCGTTTTCGGCGTCGCCAACAAGCGCAGCATCGCGTACAGCATTTGCGAGTCGTTTGCCGCAGCCGGCGCGACGCTGGTGATCGGCTATCAGTCAGAACGCTTAAAGAAAGACTCCGAAGATCTACTCGAAAGCCTTGGCCAAACCGGCAAGGGCAAACTCGTGCAGTGCGACGTCAGCAAAGACGAAGAGATCGATGGTGCGTTCGCCGAGATCAAGAGCAGCTTTCCGGCGATCCACACGGTCGTTCATTCCATCGGCTTTGCGCCGAATATCAAGAACGCTGTCCTCGACACCACGCGCGACGACTTCCGCATCGCCAATGACATCAGCGTGTACTCGCTCATTGCGCTCGCGCGGGGTGCAGCACCGCTGATGATCGATGGCGGCACGATCCTCACGCTCACCTACTACGGCGCCGAGAAGGTCTTCCCGAACTACAACATCATGGGCGTCTGCAAGGCCGGTCTCGAAGCCGCCGTGCGCTACCTCGCGTCGGAGCTCGGCCCCAAGAACATCCGCGTGAATGCTGTCTCTGCCGGCCCGATCAAGACGCTTGCCGCACGCGGTATCGGTGACTTCAACACCATTCTTGACGTGACCACGCAGCGCGCGCCGCTGCACCGCAACGTGGAGCAGAGCGAAGTTGCCGGCGCGGCTGTTTTCCTGGCCAGCAAACTCGCCAGCGGAATTACCGGCGAAATTACTTACGTTGACTGCGGGTTCAACGTCACAGGGATATAGCTTTCTCCGCATGGTGTAGCAATGACCCGTCTCTTTCGATCTGCAATTCGACCGATTTGCGCGCTGGCGCTGTTGTGCGGACACGCATCCGCGCAACAGGTGGTGCAGCGCGGCGCGCTTGGCGTTCCAGCCGCCGTGCTGGATGAGAACGCGCAGTGGTCCAGTCCTGTGGAACTGCTGAGCAACAACGACGTTTCGGTGTACATGCCTGACGTTTCAAACTCTGTGTGGCTCGACCACAACGCAGAGAACTTCCTCAAGACGGGCCAATACACCTTGACACTGGTGACCTTCTACAAGACCAGGCACACGTGCCGCACTGACCAGGTGCTACTGGGCTTTAGCGATGGCGCACACATCGATGCATGCAACGTCATTCGCTATCGCGTGCGGCAGATCGCGGTGAACACGCCGCAGAAAACTATCACGTTGCTGATGTCCGGCGTTGCGGATGAAAGCGGCGCAGTCGATCCCCAGTCGGTTCTGCACGAGACGCGCACGCGAGGTTTCAAGGACCTCGGCGATGAAGCGCTCGCCGCACTCACCAAAGCCACTGACATCATCGCCAAGCAGTCGCTGGCGTATGACCGTCGCCTGAACAACACGCCATAGCAAACACGATGCGTGTTGGTGAGGTCGCGGAGCTCTGGGTCTATCCCGTGAAGAGCATGCGTGGCCGGCAGGTGATGCAGGTTGCGCTGGAAGCTGAAGGCATCCGCGGAGATCGCCGCTTTGCGTTTGCGTCGTCGAACGCGCCTGCGGGCAAGCCGCTGCTCAGCAGCAGAGAGCGCGCCGCAATGCTGCTTTACAAGCCGGAGAACGCTGCTCTGGTAATCACACCGAACGGAGATAAAGTTCCTCTCGACTCTGACTCGTTGCTGCGAGACCTCTCTCGTAGCACTGGCGATGAGGGCGGTTCCTTTCGCCTCCAGGCGTCGCCGGAAAGGCCGCTGACGGATGTGCGTCCGGTGTCGATCGTCTCAAGCGCCACGCTGCAGGCCTTGTCGAATGAGATGTTCCAAGCTGTCGATCCGCAACGTTTCCGCTCCAACATCGTGCTGCGGCTTGATAATGCCATTCCTTTTGCAGAGGACGCGTGGAGCGGGCGCGTGCTTCGCTTCGGCGAGGAAGAGGTTGCAGCCGAGTTGCTGCTGCGCGAGCGTATTCCGCGTTGCCGCATGGTGTCGCTTGATCCGGAGACGGCGGCACCGAACAATGCAATCCTGCGGCATCTGACGCAAGCGCACCAAGGGCGGCTCGGTGTGTACGCAACCGTGCTGCATGCGGGGGCGTTGGCCGTACGACAGTCTGTGTACCTCGTGTGATCGCTCCGAGCCACGCCCAACCAGCGCCGTGAGTTCTTCGCCGTATACCCCGCGGCTGAGGCCGTATCGAGGCGTGGGTTTTTAGCGAGCTGAAGCTCGCTGCTACTCCTCCGTTGATTGCTAAGTTCTGGTGAGCAGCTATGACGTAGTTTTCTGCTCCTCTTCGGTTTGCTGCTGCTCCTGGTGTCCTGCCACGAACTGGTTAACTGTTCGCTCGTTACCTGTTAACTCCTCACCTGCCTTATCCTCTTCTCACATGCGACTTCCTCTTCTTTGCCTCACAGCGGCTGCTGCCTTTACCTTCTCTGCGTCAGCGCAGGACGCAGACAAGACAACTGTTCTCCACGCAGCTCACATGCTTGATGTTGCGGCAGGCAAGCTCGTCTCGCCCGGCGAGGTGCTGGTCGTGGGCAATCGCATACGCGAGGTTGGAACGCACGTGGCGCATCCTGCAGGCGCGCAGGTGATCGATCTTGGCTCCGCGACGCTGATGCCTGGGCTGATCGATGCGCACACGCATCTGTTCCTGCATCCCGGCGCAGAAGACCTGCAGACGGTGGAAGAGTCCACGCCGCAGCGCACCATCGAGGCACTGCTGGCGGCAAAGGCTGACGTGATGGCCGGCTTCACCGCCGAGCGCGACATGGGCTCGGAAGGCTCTGGCTGTGCGGATGTGGCTGTACGCAATGCCATCAACAGCGGCGACATTCCAGGGCCGCGCATGCGCGTGAGCTGCAATGCGGTGGACGTTCTCGGCGGGCATGAGGACGCGAATAACTACAACCCAGCGCAGCACGTGCTTTCCAACGCTGACTACGCGAACAACGCGACCGAGCTTGTTGCGGTAATGCGTCAGCAGCGCAAGGAAGGCGCGGACTTCACCAAGATCTACGAGACTGGCAAAGACCGTTTCGACGGGGTCACTTTCACCACGCCGTACCAGTACACCGAAGCGGAGCTTGCAGCCGCTGTGACTGAAGCACATCGCACGGGCTCGCGTGTCGCGGTTCATGCCACGGGCGAACCGGGCACAGGCTTTGCGGCGCGCGCGGGCGTAGCGTCGGTTGACCACGCGTATGTGCTCTCGCCCGAGACGATGAAGGTAATGCGCGACAACGGCATCTTTGCCGTGCCGACGTTCACCATCACGGAGTACTTCGCCGACCATGCTGCCACACCGCAGGTCGGCGAGCGCGAACGTGCCGGGCTGAAGATGCATGCGGCGGAGTTCCGCAAGCAGATGGCGGCCGGCGTGCCATTCGTCGTCGGCTCCGATGTAGGACCGTTTCCGCATGGCACGCAGGCACGCGAGTACGAGCTGATGGTCGAGTACGGCATGAAGCCCGCCGATGTGCTGCGCGCCGGGCTCATCAACGGCGCGAAGCTGCTCGACTGGGCGGATAGCGTCGGGCAGTTGAAAGCCGGCTTCTATGCGGATGTGATTGCTGTTCCCGGCGATCCGATTGCAGACATCGGCGTGCTGAAGCGGGTGAGCTTTGTGATGAAGAACGGTGAAGTGTTGCGGAAGGAGTAGGGTAACCCCCCTCCACCCGTTCTGTGTCTAAGTCTTTGTTTTGTTGCACTTAAGCGCGGCTGCGTGCGCAAAGTCTTCATTCCAGGGACTTTAGGCTGCAAAGTTTCTGGAATGAGGAAGTTCATCGTGGCTGTAGATGGAATGCCCGAGGATCCG
The DNA here is from genome assembly GCA_903970445.1 of Verrucomicrobia bacterium Tous-C9LFEB. GTDB lineage: Bacteria > Acidobacteriota > Terriglobia > Terriglobales > Acidobacteriaceae > Granulicella. The sequence continues at coordinate 165,559 of CAJCIP010000058.1, forward strand.
GGGCTACGCCCCGCACTGCTTGACCTTGAATCAAGCAGTGCTGCTACTCCTCTGGGTGCGCTGTGTACGTCGCACCCTTAGCGACAGCTCGATAGACCTTTGCTAATCCATTATTTCACACGGCGCATACTAAACATGCCAGATTTTTAAAATATCTAAACTGCTTCTTTGCTGTTGTTTACAGCGATTTCCACCGCTTTGGGGTCTTGACAAATTTCTCGAAGGTCAGAAGCGACAACTTCGCGCCTAGTGACTGGGATGGAGGCTTTGCACCCTCGACCTCTTACCTTAGCGATCAAAGTCTGCGATGAGAACGTCTACCGTCGTGTCAGGGAAGACAGCGCGCAGTTCCAGATGACCGCCGACAGCTTCGATGTATCCACGAAGCGTACTTACATACATATCGGCGCGCTTCTCAATTTTTGAAACCGCACCCTGATCCACACCGAGTCGCTCGGCCACAGCAACCTGGGTCAGTTCACGAGCGCGCCGCAAGCCATCGAGCGCCATCTTTTCGGCGAGCACACGCTTCTCTACCCGCCGGCGTGATTCAAGAGGCATCTTTTCGTACAAGCTACTGAATTTCCTTGCCATGTCCTGCTTCCTCCCGGACCTTATTTCGTTCAGCGATCTTCGAGTTCGGCGAGATGAGCTGCATAAATCGCATCCGCTTTCGGAAGCATCTCGAGATACCAGTTCTTGTTGCCGGTCTTCTCTCCGCCAATCAGGAGATACGCTACCCGGCGGGGGTCGAACGCATACAGTACACGGTACGGACGGCCTTCGTGCTGGACGCGCAACTCACGCATATTGGCGAAACGCGAGCCGTGAAGCGTGTCCGCATGAGGGCGGCCAAGAGCGATCCCAAACTCCTCCAGAAGGCCTACGCCGAAGGCAACGCTTTCCTGTTCTGCCAGCGTGAGGTTTTCCCACCAAGTGCCAAATTCGTCGGCGAACTCAACCTCGTACGGCACGGCTAAGTATGTACTAAGGAACATATGTTGTCAAATACATGCAAGTTCGGCAACGCCCTTGATGCGAAAAGTACGAGGCCCACAAGTTCCCAAGTGATGTACGCGAACCCGCTTTACCTCATGTCCATGACGCTGCTGGAAGCCTGCTGGTGGGTCTTGTGATGACGCTGGTGACGGCAGGCATTCTGCGGTGGAAGCCAGAGGACGGTGTAGCGCGTGCCGCCACAAGTGCCGACGCGCCGGCGAGTTAGCTAGAGCGAGTACCTGTCAGAATGCGGTCCAGGCGAAGCTGAAGAGCCGCGGATTTCCTTCGGGAATGACAAACAAAAGTGCGGACCGAAGCTGTAAGGACTTTAGGGTTGCGCATCCGTTGCGGGGACATGAATGCGGGGTCTCTCCCCTGCGGCCCGTTCGACTCGCCGCACTCGCTCAGGGCGCTTCGGTCGAAATCACATTGTGTGGGAGTGTTCTAGGCGAGGCCGGTGGACTGCGCCTGCTCATGGGCGTGGTAGCTCGAGCGGACGAGCGGGCCGGACTCCACGTGGCGGAAGCCCATCTGCAGTGCTTCGTGCTTGAGGAAGGCGAACTCGTCGGGGGTGTAGAAGCGGCTCATCGGCAGGTGGTCACGCGAGGGGCGGAGATATTGGCCGATGGTGAGGATGTCCACCTTGCGGTCGGCGAGGTCGCGGAACACGGCGAGAAGTTCGTGCATTTCTTCGCCCATGCCGACGATGATGCCGGTCTTGGTGACGAGAGCAGAGCGTAGAGGGTAGAGCGAAGAGTGTAGAGAGTGCTGTTCGCTTTCCAGCTCCTGCGCAGAAGCGCGCATGAACGGGGCGCCTTCCGTTTCGTGGTTTACCAAAGACTCTTCTTTGGCTTTGGCGAGGAACTCGAGCGAGCGTTCGTAGCGGCCGCCTGATTTGGCTACGCGGTAGAGGCGTGGCACGGTTTCAATGTTGTGGTTCAGAATTTCGGGACGAGCGGCGACGACCATCCTCCGCGCTTCAGCGACTCCCTGGAAATCGGGGGTGAGGACTTCTACCTGGCAGCCGGGCGCCTGGCGGCGAATCTCGGCGATCACGTTGACGAAGGCGCGGGCGGCGCCGAGGTTGTCATCGTCGCGGTTCACGCTGGTGATGACCGCGTGCTTCAGGCCAAGCTGCGCGACGGCATAGGCCACGCGCTCCGGCTCGCTGTGATCGATGGGCTCCGGTCTGCCCTTAGGCACCGCGCAGAAACCACAGCGGCGTGTGCACAGGTTGCCAAGCATCATGAAGGTGGCGGTCTTGTGGTTCCAGCACTCGCCGATGTTGGGGCAGTGCGCTGACTCGCAGACGGTGTGCAGGTTAAGCTCGCGAGCCAGCTTCTTGAGCGAGTGGAACGTCTCGCCCATCGGCGCGCGTGCCTTCAGCCATTCCGGTTTTGGCGCGGGCTTGCGCGGAGTGAGGTCGATCTGAATCAGCGTGTCGGATTGGAGCAGCGGCGCCACAATACCATTCTAGCGGCCTCGGGCAAGCGGCGTGCTGCGGCGAGGGTGGGTCTTATGAACTGCGCGGACGGCTCACCTTGTGGATCGCATAACGCCGGGCTCAGGGTTCGCATCGTATTGAAAACAAGACCAAGCGAACAGCAGGAAAGCACTTGAAGAAGAAGTCAACACAGCCGAAGGACCGCGTCTCTATTTTGGAAGAGCGACGCCAGTTGAAGATGTCGGAGTCAGCGCATGCATATGTGCGCGGGAACACAATCAAGTTCTACGAGTGGCTGGCGAGCGACGCGGTGAAGGCGTCTCTGCCGGTCGGGCCTGATGTGTGGATATGTGGGGATTGCCACACCGGGAATCTTGGGCCGGTGGCCGATATGACCGGAAGGATCGAGATTGAAGTCCGTGACCTGGACCAGACCGTGATTGGGAATCCCGCACACGATCTGTTGCGGCTTGGACTCTCGCTGGCGATGGCGGCGCGCAGCTCCGACCTGCCCGGCGTGACGACGGCTTTGATGATCGAGGAGATGATTGGCGGCTACCTTGCGCGGCTGCACGGCGTTTCAGCGAACATCTCCGCTGACGAGATCGAACCGATTCGCGATGTGATGCACGCCGCGGAGATGAGGCGTTGGAAGCATCTTGCCGAGGAACGGATTGACGACGTGACACCTAAGATCCCGCTAGGCGATAAGTACTGGGCGCTCTCGGACAAGGAACGCGTCGAGATCGAGTCTCTGATGAAGGATGAAACGCTGATCCAGCTGGTTCAGAACATTCGTGGGAAGCAGGATGAGGAGGTGAAGCTGCTGGACGCGGCGTACTGGATGAAGGGATGCAGTTCGCTGGGAAGGTTGCGGTATGCGCTTCTGCTGGGTGTGGGCAGGAAGAAGCATCGCCGCTACCACCTGCTGGATGTGAAGGAAGCAACGGCGGCCGCCGCGCCGCGCGCTACAAACGCGCCGGTCTTCAAGAATCACGCGGAGCGCGTGGTCGCGGGGGCGTCTGCGCTTTCTCCTTTTCTCGGCAAGCGCATGATCGCGGCAACGCTTCGCGACAGACCTGTGGTGGTGCGAGAACTGAGGCCGCAGGATATGAAGTTCGAGCTGGAAAATCTGACGCAAGCGCAGGCGATCAACATCGCACGGCTACTCTCCGGCGTAGTTGGCAGGGCGCATGGGCGACAGTTGAAGCCGAAACAAAGGCAGGCGTGGACGAAAGAGCTTCAGTCGCGCCACTCGAAAGGGCTGGATGCGCCGCGCTGGTTGTGGAGCAGCGTGCTCGATCTGGCTGCTCTGCATGAAGCGGCCTATCTGGAACACTGCCGGCGGTATGCGCTGGGAAAGAGCGTGTAGCACGAAACTGAGAACCGCCAACTTTACGGACTTCTTATGCAGCAAAGCGTAGGCTGTGAGGTCTGGGAGAACAGCTCGCTTTGACAAGAGGTTCCGTTTTCAATGTGCTGCTTGGCAAGCCATTAGCCACATCCGAAGAGCGGGCGGAACATATTGGGCCGATCGCAGGCATACCCGTCTTCGGTCTCGACGCACTGAGCTCCGCGGCGTATGGCCCTGAGGCCGCGCTGACACTGTTGATCCCGCTTGGCTTTGCGGGCATCGCGCACATCATCCCGATCAGTTTCGCGATCATCGGCCTGCTGGCCATTGTTTTCTTTTCCTACTGCCAGACAATCGATGCCTACCCGCATGGCGGAGGCAGTTATACCGTCGCGTCTGAAAACCTGGGCGAGACGGCCGGTCTGCTTGCTGCTGCCGCGTTGATGATCGACTATGTGCTGAATGCTGCCGTCGGGATTTCCGCCGGTGTCGGCGCGTTGATCTCGGCCTTTCCGCGTCTTCAGCCCCATACGCTGGCCCTCTGCCTTGTGATCCTAGCTGTTCTCACGCTTGTAAACATGCGCGGGACAAAAGACACAGGCTCTGTGTTCCTCGTTCCGACATATCTGTTCATCGGCTCGCTGCTGCTGGTGATCGTTGTCGGTTTGTTTCGCGCCGCCGCCGCGCACGGGCATCCCGTGCCGGTGGTGATGCCGCCCGTACCAGCAGCTGCTACTTCCATGGTCTCGCTGTGGCTCCTGTTGAAGGTGTTTGCCAGCGGATGTACAGCGATGACCGGCGTGGAGGCTGTTTCTAACGGCGTGAACGCGTTCCGTGAGCCGACGCAGCGCAATGCCAAGCGAACGCTGACCATCATCATCGTGCTGCTCATGGTTTTTTTGGGCGGTATTGCGGTTCTTTGCCGTGCGTATCAAATAGCCGCTACGGATCCTGCCGGCGCCGGGTACCAAAGCATTTTGTCGCAATTGATTTCCGCAGTGATGGGGCGAGGGTGGTTTTACTACGTCGCTATTTTTTCGATCCTTGCGGTGCTTGCACTTTCAGCAAACACGTCGTTTGCGGACTTCCCACGTCTGGCGCGGGCCATTGCAGCGAGCGATCATCTGCCTCATGTTTTCAAGATTCGCGGGCGCAGGCTTCTGTATTCGCATGGCATTTACGCGCTTGTGGGTTTCACCGCCGTTTTGCTCATCGGCTTCGGCGGCGTCACCGACCGCCTTATTCCGCTTTTCGCGATTGGAGCGTTCCTCGCTTTTACGCTTTCCCAAGCGGGCATGGTGATTCACTGGAAGCGATCGGATGAACCCGGACGTGTCTTCCGCATGTTCGTCAATGGGTTTGGTGCATTCGCCACAGGCGCCACGCTGATCGTGGTCCTGGTCGCGAAGTTTCGAGATGGCGCATGGATCACGGTCATCCTGGTGCCGCTGCTTATCCTGGTGATGAGCGCGGTCAAACGCCATTACGCTGGAGTGGCCGGCGCAATCTCTGTCGAGACGCCGATCAATATCGCGCACATGGAAGAGCCGTTGGTCATTGTGCCGCTTGACCGGTGGACGCGCATCGCGGAGAAGGGTCTGCGATTCGCGCTGAAAATTAGCGCCCACGTTGAAGCTGTCCATGTCGATGCAGAGGATTGCTCGGCGGAAGTGCGCATCATGTTCGAACAGAATGTTGTTGCTCCTGTGCGGGCAGCAGGGCTTGTTCCTCCGGAACTTGTGTTCGTGGAGTCGCCGTACCGTTTCGTTTTGATGCCGCTGGTGGAGCACATTCTGCAGGTAGAGCGAACGCATCCGAACCGGCAGATAGCCGTGCTGATTCCTGAGCTGGTGGTGAAGCATTGGTGGCAAACGCCCCTGCACAATCAGCGAGCGCAGCTCTTGAAGCTGCTGCTGCTGCTGCGCGGCAACCAGCGCATCATTGTCATCAACATCCCCTGGTATTTGTAAAAGCCGCTACGCGTATCGATTGTGCGAGGTTATTGGTTGCCGCAACATCAACGCAGGCGCGCGCGTGTTTCCGGGCGAATCAAGTAGAGGAAGAAGCACAAAGCAAACAGGCCCTGCACGATGTAGGGCGGGATGTGTGTGCGATGAAAGCCGTAGAAGAATCCGCCGGCCATCAGCAGGCAGCCTGCGGTGACAAGCGCCCAGCCCCAGCGCAGCAGTCGTAACATGCCGAAGACGCCGATCACGATGAATGTGCAAACAGCCAGAATGCAGTATTTCGCTTCACCCGTGCCGAAGGTATTGCGCATCGCGGCAAAGGCGTTCAACATCGCCACGATCAGCATGTAGATACCGATGACAGCCATGCCCGGCAGCATGCCGCGCGCTTCGCCGGAAGGAATGCCCGGCAGCCTGCGGGAGGGAAAGCTTACGTCTTCCGCCGGAGAAACCGTCTTATCTTCGAAATGCTCTTTGAAGTCGGCCATGTATGCTCGCGCTCGTTCTACAAGGTGTGGAGGTACGACAGCAGATCGTCCATGTCCTGCGGCTCAGTGTTGGGTTGCGCGGGCATCAGGTTGCGTCCGTGAAGGACAGTGGAGGTGACGCGATCGTCGTTGGCTGGAGCGCCGCTAGGCAAATACGGCTTTTTGAAGACCCCGCGCAGGGCAGGACCATGCAGCGGCTCGCTGATGCGGTCATTGTGGCAAAGCGCGCAACGCACCTGAAAAAGCTCATGGCCGCGCATTTGCTGCGCGTTGAGTTGGTCGAGTGGCGTGGGCGGTGGGATGGAATGGCAGCCGGTGAGGCAGAGAAAAGATAGTAGACAGTAGAGCGTAGACAGAGAATTTGTGGATCGCTTCATCTGCACTCGCTTCATCTGTCTACTGTCTACCCGCTATCGTTTGCTTCACTTCGCTGAGTTCTTGAAAATGGTTTCGGCGAGGTAGTCCTCCACCTTGGCCTGATCGCGCAGCATCTCGATGTACGCGCTCTTCAGCAACTGTGAGCGGCTGTCGTGAAGCTGCTGGCGGATAGCCTGTTGCACGCGCGGGTCGTTCAGGTCGCGCTGGCCGGCGGGCTCTTTGCTGATGAGCTTATAGATGGTGTATGCGGCCGGCTTGTGCGTCGCGGGATCGAAGATAGGCAGGATCTCCGTGATTTGGCCGGCCTTGAGCTTGCCTATCGCAGCGAACGCGGCGGCATCGGCTTTCAACTGCGATTCGGGAACGAAGCCGACATCACCGCCGTTGGCCGCTGTCTCCTGGCGCTCGGAAAACATTTGTGCAAGCTGGCCGAAGTCTTCACCTGTGTCGAGGCGCGTCTTGAGCGCTTCAATCTTCTTCTTGGCCTCGTCGTCGGTGGTCGCCTTGGATCCCTGTAGATTGCCGGCCTGCTGTGCGGGCTGCGTGGTGACACGGATTTCGGCGAGATGGTAGCTGTTCTCGATCAGATTGAACTCGGCCTTGTGTGCGTTGTAGTACGTTGCAACGTCAGCGTCGGTGACGGTGATCTTGGAATTGATCTCTTTATTGAGCAGCTTATTCTGGGTCAGTGAGCGGCGCAGATCGTGACGGATGTCATCCATCGACAGATTCGAAGCCTTGAGACGCGCCTGAAACTGGTCCTCAGTGAACGGCGCCTTCATCTCCTGCAGCTTGGCGTCGACTTCGGAGTCAGTCGCGGTGAGGCCCAACTTCGCGGCACGCTGTTCTTCGATCTCTTCCATCACGAGTTCTTTGAGAATCTGCAGGCGCAGAGCGTCCGCCTGATCCTGCGAAGGCGTTTGCTGTTGCGGATTGTTCGCGAGCTGCGCCTTGTACACCTTGTCGACATCAGTATCCTGAATGGCGTGGCCATTCACGGTGGCGACAACACCTTCGCTGGGACCCTTGTGGCAACCAGCCAGAAGAACGAGCGGCAAGGCAAGAAAAAGCGAGGACGTGCGTTGTACGTTGAGCATGGGGGAGGGTTCCTGGCGCGCGAAACGTGCCCGCGCGGCTACCTTCCAGTTTACAGGAAGGTGATATCAGGGGGC
>CAJCIP010000059.1 GCA_903970445.1 Verrucomicrobia bacterium Tous-C9LFEB
ATGGTGATCCCACCCGAGAGCATGGATAACCTGCTCGCGAATGTGATGGCGAAGTACGAGCTTCGCAATCTGCGCGTGGCCGAGACGGAAAAGTATGCGCATGTCACGTACTTCTTCAACGGGGGCATTGAAAAGCCCTTCGCAGGTGAAGACCGTGAATTGATTCAGTCGCAGAAGGTGGCGACGTATGATCTCGCGCCGGAGATGAGCGCGAACGGCATTGCGGATGTTGTGGTGAAGTCGATCAGCGATACGGCTTTCGACATCATCATCGTGAACTTCGCGAACGCTGACATGGTAGGGCACTCAGGCAAGATTGAGCCGACGGTAAAGGCGGTGGAGACGATCGATGCTTGCCTGGGCCGCATTTACGACGCGGTCCGTGCGCATGGTGCATCGTGGATTATCACGGCAGATCACGGCAATGCTGAAATGTTGATCGATCCGGGTAGTGGTGGACCGCACACCGCGCACACGACGAATCCGGTGCCCTTCATTCTGGTGACTGATCAAGGGAAAAATGTAGGAGTGCGCGAGGGTGGATCGTTGCGGGATATCTCGCCGACGATTTTGTCGCTGCTGGATTTCGAGCTGCCGAAAGAGATGACGGGGGAAACACTGCGCGTTGAGACGAGCTTAGCTTCAGATCTGTCTTCGGTTTTCTAATGCGCGTGTCATCGTGACTTCATCCGCATACTCGATGTCGCTCCCGGCCGGAACGCCGGTGGCGATGCGAGTGACGCGCAGATCTGGATGCAGCGCCCGAGCCTGGTCCGCTACGAAACGCGATGTCGCTTCGCCTTCGACTGTCGGGGATGTGGCCATGATGAGTTCCTCTGCATCCGCGAGGCGCGGCCAGAGGTTGCCGAGGCGAAGCTGCTCCGGTCCTACGCCGTTCACTGGCGAGAGTGTGCCGTGCAGGACGTGGTAGACGCCGTTCCAGGTGCGCGTTTTCTCGACGGCGGCGATGTTTGTAGGCTCCTCCACAACGCAGATGAGACGCTGGCTTCGCGACGGACTTGTGCAGTAGCTGCAGGGGTCTACGTCGGTGACGTTATTGCAAACCGAGCAAAGACGCAGAGCCGCTTTGAGTGCGCGGATGCTGCCGGCAAGAGCGTCCGCGTCGCGGTCGGAAGAGCGAAGGATATGGAAGGCAAAACGCTGCGCCGTCTTTGTGCCAACGCCCGGAAGTTTGCGGAGTTCGTCAATCAGTTGCGCCATGGGCGCGGCGAAGCGTGTGGAGGCAGCCATCTTGAACAGTGTAGAGCGCGCGGCAGTGCTGGGCGTTACATGCCTGGCAGGCCCAAGCCACCTAGCATGCCAGCGGTCGCATTCTGCATTGCGGCGTCGGCCTTGCGCCCGGCCTCGTTGATGGCAGCGACGATCAGGTCTTCCAGCATCTCGATATCACCGGCTGCGGCGGTTGCGGCTGACGGTGCAATGGTGAGCTTCAGAACTTCTTTGCGGCCGTTCATGCGCACACTGACGGCACCGCCGCCGGCATCTGCTTCGACGACGGTTGCAGCGAGTTTCTCATCCATCTGCTCGCGCAAGGCCGTGGCCTGCGAGAGCATTTCACCCATCTTGCTGAAATCCATGGAACCAAACTCCTGAATCAGTTCTTATCGCGAAGATCGATGATGTTACTGATTTCCGCGGCGAAAAGTTGCTGCGCCTGCTGCACCATGGGGTGTTTCGCGGCGAGTTCTTCAACACTGCCCGCCGCTGCGGCACGGGGAGCCCTAGGCTTGGTAGAAGCTTTCACCCTGCTGGCCGTGAACTTCACATGTAGTCTTCCCGCGCCAAGTTCGCGCAGGGCTGACTTGACGGCACGTTCAGCTTCAGGATTGATGGCAATTGGAAGCATTGCTTGCGAGACTGTTGTCTGGATTTCGAGGGTGTCGCCCGCGAGGGCAAAGGATGCTTCTTCCAGCGTGTGGGCTGCTGAGCCTTGTCCTTTGATTGCACTCACCGCCGCGACGCAGGCGGATTGCAGCGTATAGAGATCGAAGCCTGAAGCCGCAGCAGAGTTGTACCCGGACGCCTCAGGCAAGCTTCTTGGATTTGGTGCTCCAGAAGACGACGCGCTTCCGACAGGAACTGGCTGTGCAAGTGGAGTTGTGTCAATAAGATGCGGGCGCTCCGCCTCTGCCGATGGACGCTTCACCTCGGCCGATGCTTGTTGAGGGGCCAAGGCCAGCGACCCTTCGGTCATCGGCGTTGAAGCCGCGCTGGTGAACGCAGCGGACGGCGTTCTGCGCACTTGATCCGATTGGAAGGGGGTGGCGCGTAGAGGGGATGTCGCGACCCCCCGCACCGCACTCTCTGCGGGTGCGTGACCCGCCCCTACGGGAACACTCGTGCCAGTGTGGGCCGCGGAGGCGGCCTTGCTTGGCGTTGTCGTGGATGCGGTCTTCCTGGGCACCGGTGAGCCAAGTTGGCCAAGAAGCTCTTCGATTGGAACGAGCCGCTGCACATGGACCAGCTTCAGCAGGCCCAGCTCGAGATGAAGTCGCTGCTCCTGGCGATACCCAAGTTCGTCGAACGTGCGAAGCATGATGGATAGGAAACGCGAAAGCTCTTCTTCTGTGAAGAGAGCGGCGGAGCGTGCAGCCCGGCGTCGCTCCTCATCCGAAATTTGAAGCAGGTCAGCTGCGGCGCCGGTCGCCACCGCGTCGGGGGTGAGGGACGTGATCTTCGCAATCGTGCAGTTCCGCAGATAACGAACGAACTGTCGTGCTAACTGCTGTGGACCGTTGCCTGCGTCGAGAAGGCGGCTGATGGTGGTAAGAACCGCAGCGCTGGAATTTACGTTGACGGCTTCGAGGATTTCCTCATAGACAACATTCGAGACGGTGCCCATGAGCTCGCGAATCTGCTCAACGGTGAGCATCGGCTTGCCATCATCCGTCGGCGCGCTGGCAATCGCCTGATCCATGATCGAAAGCGCGTCGCGCATGGAGCCGTCTCCGGCTTCCGCGAGGAGCGCAAGCGCAGCATTGTCGACCGCGATGGCTTCGTCGTCAGAGATGCGGCGAAGCTGACCGACAATGTCGTCGAGCTTCACAGCGTGAAAGCTGAAGTGCTGACATCGGGAGCGTATTGTCTGCGGAATGTCTTCAGGCTGCGTGGTCGCCATCATAAAGACGATGTGATCGGGCGGCTCTTCGAGTGTTTTCAGCAGCGCGTTGAAAGCTGCATCGGTAATCTGATGAGCTTCGTCGAGGATGTAGATCTTGTACCTGTCGCGCGAAGGGCGATAGCGTGCTGCATCGCGGAGTTCCCGAATTTCGTCGATGCCGCGGTTGGTGGCAGCGTCAATTTCGATGACATCTACTGCGTTTCCCTGCCGAATTTCGAGGCAGCTGTCGCAGGCGTTACACGGCTCGGGTGTCGGGCGGAGTTCGGACCCGATTGCGTTTCGGCAGTTGAGCGCTGAAGCGAGGATGCGGGCAATTGTCGTTTTGCCAATACCGCGGTGACCGGAAAAAATGTATCCGTGCGCGATGCGCTGCTGACTGAGCGCGTTGAGCAGTGTCCGGGTGACGTGATCTTGTCCGACAACGTCGGAAAAACGAAGCGGGCGGTACTTGCGAGCTAGAACCTGGTAAGCCATCGGGCAAGGTTGATTGTATCGCCCGTGCGGTGCCAAGCTATCGGGCGGCCTTCGCTTTGCGCCGAGCGAACAGGCGATTGCGCCGCTTTACTTCCGCCTCCGAGTACATCGTGCCCCGGCACTGCGGGGCGCCGCAGTAGCAGTCTGCGGTGTCTGCCAAGTCTGAGTCATAAAGGTTGTACTCGTAGAGGAGTTCCTCACCAGCAGCGATGTCCCGAATTGCGCGAATGAAGATGCGACCGCCTTCTTCGTGAGTTTTGCAGTTGGGGTCGCAGGAATGATTGAGGAACATGGCCGTGCCGAAGCCGTCGATCACGTCACCCTTCTCGCCGAAGCCGAAGAGGTAGGTCACCAAACGATCTTCGTAACGCAGGTCGGCCTCTCTCTTCGAGATGCGCTCTCCGTCGTACTCAAGAATCTGCTGGCCACGACGAAGAGGCTCCAGCGTGTAGCATCCCGCTGCGTGTATTGAGGAAGAACGAACCAGAAGGCGCGGTGAAGTTTGGCGCGGCATGCCGCCGAGTATAGCAAGCAGGCTGGCGGCGTACCGAAAGCGTTATGGTGCTTCCGAGGCGTAGACCTTGCGGCGCTTCTGCATATATTCGCGAACTTCGTTGCGGAAGTCGAGAATCGAGTTGTCATTGATGGAGACTACCGGCTGATCGCGAACGGCGGCCATGTCTGGCTGCACCTTTGCTTCGACTGCCTTCGGTTCTTCAGCTTCGATCACAGAATCCTCGGAGCGCAGGGACTTTGGCAGTTCCGTGCCGCGGAACTCGATGCCTTCTTCTGCCATCGCGCGTGCAGTTTTGACCAGCGTCTCGCGTTTGTTCGATAGCTTGAGGAGAGCGGTTTCGCGCTCATGTTCAGTAGGAAAGCTGTTGTACTTCTGCAGATGCGCGATCTTGCGGTCAAACAAACTGATTTCTTCGTGGAGAGTGCGGAGGTAGTACTTATCGCGTGCGGGTGTGGCCATCGGATGCTCCAGTGAAGCGGAGAAACGTGCGCTGAATAGAGAAATCCCTGCGTCCTTCTGCAAGTTCTGGATTCCCGGAGGTGCCGAAGAATGCAGAAGGCCGGTCACGAGTACCGGCCTTCTTTTGACAACTAGAGAACTTGTACGCGCTCTGCCTGCCAGCCTTTTGGTCCCTTGACTACGTCAAACTGAACCGCCTGACCTTCCTGAAGCGAACGGAATCCGTTGCTCTGGATAGCGGAGTGATGGACGAAAACGTCCTCACCGCTCTGACGGCTGATGAAGCCAAAACCCTTGGTATCGTTGAACCACTTCACTGTGCCTTGTTCCATGACCATTTCCTTGAATTGCCTTGATGTACCGCTGAACGCAACGTGGATTTGTTTGCTGTAAAGCGAAAGGCCAGAACAGGCAAGAAACCAAATTTATTCGACGATCAACTACAGTGTACGATATTCGCTCGTTATATGGTGATGTCGTTTGTCATTCACTTTGACGCGCCGTGAGCACCCTAACGACAGAAGATGAACCGCAGTGCAACGCGGGTGCCCAGAAGGACTACGTTAGAGTGTTGAACGAAGCCATCCTTGGGAGCCGACAACGAACGCCATGCATCCGCCCGCAGAAACGATCACCAGGCTGCTGCGGTATAAGCCGGCGTCCCGCCTGGGGCGCTTCGTGTACAGGACCAGTGCCGTGTTGCTTCTGCTTCTGGGGCTCGGGCGTGTTTTCAAAGAATTTCGCGGGTTGAGCATCGTGCTTGCCGTGTTCCTCGGCTTCATCCTGCTGATCGTCCTGTTGTTCATGGCGTTGCGGACTGCGAATCGCAAACTGCTTTGGAAGGTACGCAATCGGCTCATCCTGACGTACCTGCTCATGGGCCTCGCTCCAGTTGTTCTGTTTGGCACAATTACCGGCATTGCGGGTTACGTCTTTGCCGGGCAATATGCGACCAATTCGGCGATCTCTGTGCTTGATGAAACAGAGAGGCGGGTGCAAGACGAGGCCAACACCATTGCCGTTTATATGAGCTCGCATCCTCCGTCAACACAGGGGAAGATCACGATGCCGGGAGACTACAGCCCGGGCCAGGCGAAGATCTCGCTCGCATACCTGGACAGAGGAGTGTGGCGTGCGTTGCCGTTTGCCACAGCCGGACAGAAGGCGACTCCCTCGCCGTTCGCCGATCATCTTGCACCGGCGTGGCTCCAACACAAGTTCGACGGGACCATATCTGTTGATGGCAAGCTGTACTTGTGCAGTCTTGCGGTTGTTTCGAGCCGCACTTCTACGACGTCCGTCCTCGGAAGCATACCTGTGGAGAAGGAGACGCTGGATTCCATTGCGGCGGGACTGGGGCGAATCATGGTGATGCCCGGTTTCACGATCAATCGAACAGGCGCAGAAGACGTAGATATCGAGACCGGACCTGCACAGACCACGGATCAGTCTGTTGCGGATGTTGCTCCCATATTGAGGCCCGAGGGCATTCCGGAACCTCGAGCGAACAGCGCAGCGACGCGAAACGCGGCGCCTTCCGAGAAGGGAGAGAGGGCTAGTAGCTCTGAGTTGACGTCCGACTCTTCGCGCGAAAGAGCCAAGGAACCCAAGTCTGAAGCGAAGCAATCGCAAATCATCGGAATACGCTCGACGAACTTCAATACGGTAACCGGCGGATCAGTGCCGCCTTCAGACCGTTTGCTTGATCTCAAAGTACTTTTCAGCGCCCCGATCCCCGTCATCTCCTGGGCAAATGGAGACATCGTTCCCGCGATACTTGGAGTCGTCTCAAGACCAACGCTTTTGTATACGCGGCTCTTTGCCACATCGGTGAACACTGGTTCGCTTGTGCGGATCGGCTTGATCGTGATTGCCATCCTGTTTGCGCTACTCGAATTGTTTTCGCTCGTCATGGCTGTGCAACTGAGCCGGACGATCACAGACTCTGTGGCGGAGTTATACAAAGGCACCACGGAAATTGATGGCGGGAATCTTGCCTACCGTGTGAACGTGCAGCGCAGCGATCAACTTGGGGCGCTTTCGCACTCGTTCAATGCGATGGCGGCATCGATTGAAGATCTACTGGTTCAACAACGTGAGAGAGACCGCCTATTGAACGAGTTGATGATTGCGCAGGAAGTGCAAAAGAATCTGTTTCCCGCGTCTCCGATTCAAGTAGGAAATCTAGTGGTGCATGCGCTGTGCATGCCCGCCCGCACCGTCAGCGGCGATTACTACGACTACATCCGGTGGGACGAGCAACGCCTTTGCATTGCCCTGGGCGATATCAGTGGCAAGGGTATCTCCGCGGCGTTGCTAATGGCGTCTTTGAGCTCTGCCGTTCGGGCGTTTACGCTGGGCAGCGGCGACGGGCACAAGGATGCGCCTTCCCCCGCGAGCCTGTTGAATTGCCTCAACCGGCATCTTTACCGAAGCACGACGCCAGAGAAATACGCAACTCTTTTCCTTGCCTTCTTTGACAGCACGAGCCACACGCTGACCTACAGCAATGGAGGCCACTTGCCGCCGTTGATTCTTTCCAAAGATGGAACTGTGCGCCGCCTGGAGTGTGGTGGTTCTGTGGTCGGGTTGCTGGACAATCTGCAGTACGAAGAGGCAACGGTAGAGCTTAGCGACGGCGACCTCATCGTTGTGTACAGCGATGGTTTGACTGAGCCTGAGCGTGGAGATGAAGAGTTTGGTGAAGACCGGCTGCGGTCATTTGTGGAGATGAATGAGTCGAAAGGGCTGGATCTTCTTACTTCTGAAACGATAGGTGCAGTGAAGCAATGGATTGGAGATTCCGAGCAGCCTGACGACATGACGATCTTGCTCGCGCGTTTTAACCAAGCGCTCTGATCCAGACTTGCCAACCCGAATGTGCCAGAACAAAGCATGGGTGGATACAGTACACTTGCGTCGAATTAGCTGTAATCCGCTCGCAGGGACGCGGCAACAAACAAGCGAAGGGACGAGGGTGCCAGTGACGGAAATGAAAGCTGAGAACGTAAGCCTGGAACTCCCTTCGGTGCTGGGGAGTGTAGACACTGTTGAGCAGACGGCCGAGGGC
This sequence comes from Verrucomicrobia bacterium Tous-C9LFEB, assembly GCA_903970445.1. GTDB lineage: Bacteria > Acidobacteriota > Terriglobia > Terriglobales > Acidobacteriaceae > Granulicella. The sequence continues at coordinate 7,663 of CAJCIP010000059.1, forward strand.
TTCGCGCAGCGTGCAGGTTTCGATGAAGACGAAGTAAGTCAGATTACTCTGGTGTGCCGCGAAGCTGCGGTGAATGCGGTCGTCCACGGGAACAAGTACTCGGTTGAAAAACGGGTATTGGCGTCGTTCGACCTCACGCCGAAGACGCTAACAATCCGTATCGCAGACGAGGGAAGTGGCTTCGATCCTGAGAAGCTGGCCGATCCACTCGCGGCGGAAAATCTGCTGCGCACATCCGGGCGAGGCGTTTTTCTGATGCGGGCCATCATGGATGAGGTACACTTTCGCCAGTTGAGTCCGGGCACGGAAATCACACTGACAAAACACAGGACGATAGGAGAGGCGCGCGGCGACATGGACATTAAGAACCGGCAAGTGGATGGCGTTTTGGTAATGGACCTTGGTGGGAAGATCACCATGGGCGAAGGCAGCGGGCAACTCCGCAGTGCGATTCAGGACGCTCTTGCCGCAGGCTCCAAGAAGATTCTTGTGAACCTCGGCGGCGTCGGCTACGTAGATAGCTCCGGCCTTGGCGAGCTGGTTGGCGGCTATACAACAGTGAAGAACGCGGGCGGTGAACTGAAGCTGCTGAGCCTCACGAAGAAAGTCAAGGATCTGCTGGTCATCACGAAACTGCTCACCGTGTTCGACACTTACGACGACGAGAAGACGGCGATCGCCTCGTTTTCATAGAACAGTCCTCAACATGAAAGGCCGTCGCGTTTGCGACGGCCTTTTGCTTGCGCGCATGCTCTCGCCTTGGATCACATCGCAGCCAGGGCTGTGCTTTCATCCGGTGAGATCGCGGCGTACTTCGCAACGCCGACCATGGTAAAGACCTTTACGAAGTGCGGTGTAAGCCCGAAGATGCCAATGGTGCGGCCGCCGTTCTTGTTCGCTTCCAGCAACAGTTGAATGATGATCGCGATTCCGGATGAGTTGACGTAGTCCACGCCTTTGAAGTCGAGCAAGACTTTCTGTGCGGCGGCTTCGAGCCCGTGATACGCGCTCATCAATGCGTCTTTCGACGTGGATGCGATGTCTCCACTGAATGCCAGAATGGTGACAGTGTCACCCGAAGCAGCGGTGGCCGTGCGCTGCGAAACTTTTGTGGACGCCTGCATTACTTTTTCTCCTTATCGAGCCGAATCACGAGGCGGACGTAGCTTTTGCCGGGCGGACCCTTGTGCCACTCGGCCTCGTCCACCAGCGCCTGTATGAGGAACATTCCCATGCCTCGCGGGTCCTCATCGCCGCTCATCTTGCGGTGGATGTCGGGTTCATCCGGCAGATCGAGTGGCCCGGAGCCTTCATCAGAAACGCGCACTTCAAGTTCGCACTCTGTTGTGGATAGTTCAACGCCGACTCGTAGATTGTCGTCCAGGTGGTTACCGTGTTCCATGGCATTGATGCAGGCTTCGGCGACCGCTGTCTTCAGGTCCTCGATGCGGTCCTCGGAAAAGCCCATGAGCGCAGCCATGCCCGCAGCTGTGCTCATGGCAACTTTTTCGAACCCGAGTTCGGAGGGAATCCGAACTTCCACCGAACTTCCAGCTTTCATGAAGTTGCTACCTTTCTCTCTGCTGCAACAAGGTGGCTGAGCACCATGGCTGTCATGTCATCCGACTGTGGACCGCCATCCGAAAATTGTGTGAGGTCAGCCCAAAGTGCGTCCACAAGTTCCTCTGCATCATCGGTGTGCTGCGCGCGGAAGGCTTCAGACAGTCTCTCGAATCCGTATTCTTCCTCGCCGCAGAACACCTCGGTCAGGCCATCGGTGTACAGCAGAAGCTTCGAACCAGAGGGAAAGTCGAAGCGTTCCAAGGTGTAGCTCATGCCGGGCAGCAGTCCGAGTGGCGTGCCAGAGGCTTCAATTATGTAAAGAGAGCCATCTGGACCAACCAAGGCTCCTGGGTTATGCCCGGCATTCACCACCTCAACGCGATGATTGTTCAGATCGACGCGGGCAAAGATTGCCGTAACGTAGCGCCGTCGCGCTTCAGCACCTTCTTCCCAGTGCAATTGGCCGACTCGAGTCACAAGGTCTTCGAGCGGCATTTGCTGTCCAGCCAGTGAGCGGAAGGCAGCGCGAAAACTTGTTGCGACGATGGCTGAGGCAAGGCCTTTCCCTGCAACATCGGCAACGACAAGCAGGTGCGAGCCGTCCGGTAATACGAGAGTGTCTAGGTAATCGCCGCCTACCTCATAGCAGGTAACGGTTTTCGCCGCTACGGAGAAGCCGGGCAATTTCGGCATCGCCTTGGGAAGAAGGGAGCGCTGGATGTTGCGCGCGGCATCGAGGTCCTGCTGCACCCGCGCCCATTGCAGGTCGCGCTCATGGTACGTTGCGTTTTCAAGCGCGACGGCCGCCTGCAACACCAGCCCTTCGATGAAATCCTGCTCATACAGCGACAGGTCACAGCTCTCGTTCTTTCGCACGACGAGTTCAGCGAGAGAGGTTCCATCTTTGGCAGCGAGAGAGAATCGTGCGCAACCCGCGTACGGCGAAGGCAAGGGCTCGCCATAGCAGGCCAAAACGTTCTCCGTGCCGGGCGAAAGAAAGACCGCGCCGTCCATCTCGAGTTCACGGACGAGAATGCGAGCAGTCTGCTCGAGCACTTCTTCTACGGCGATCGTGGAATGTACTTGGCGCGACGCTTCCAGCAACGCCTGCAATCGAGCGATCTGCTCTTCCAGCGATAGGCTGGCGTGCTCGGTCGGAATTGCAGCGCTTTCCATAAGGATGACGGGGAACTCCGCCGTAGTGTACATGACGTTCTCTGCCTCGCGGGGCTTGATGGTCGCGAAGGATTAGCGTGCGCTCGCGGCTTGCGCAGCAGGCTGGAAAGTCGATTCTGGTTTGAACAGAAAATAGCCGGCTATAGCTACCAAAATGAGTCCAGCACCCGCCAGCGTGCTCGTTACACCAAAGACAGGAATGAGCCTGCCAACTGCGAGACCGCCCAGTGGAATCCCAGCGCGGAATGCCAGGTTGTAGACGCTCATCACGCGCCCGCGCATCTCGTCGGTTGAGATCAATTGTGCGAGCGAGAGCATAAACGATGCGGAAGCCATAATGGCTACCCCGCTACAGAAGAGCAGCACGCAGGAGAGCGGCAGAGAGCGGCTCAGTGCAAACGCAGCCGTCAGAAGACCAAGAGAGATGAGGATCAGCAGCGTAAGCCGCCCCTTGCCCTTCATCCGCTCGGACGCTGCTACTGTCAGTGCGCCGCAAATGGAGCCCGCGCCGGAACAAACGAGCAGGACAGTGTATGTTTCCGGCCCCCTGTGAAAGATGTTGCGGACGAACACCGGAAGAAAGCCGGTGACCGTAAAGCCGAATAGCGTGGTGCAGAACGCGAGAATGACGAGAGCCGTCATCCCATCTCGCTGCCGGATGAAGGTGATGCCTTGCTTCATGCTAGTCATGACGCGTTCGGTCGTCTTTGTCGGAACGAAGTTGACGTGGATCATGAGCAACGACGCAATCACGGCAAGATAGGACAGGCCGTTGAGCGTGAAGCACCACTTCGCCCCGAGCGTTGTGTAAGCGAGTCCACCGATCGTCGGACCGAGCACTCGCGCAAGGTTGAACTGTATCGAGTTCATTGCGATTGCGTTGGGAAGGTCTTCTGCGTCAACAAGATTTGGCAGCAGGGCCGAGTACGCCGGTCCTCCGAAGGACTGACCAACGCCGACGAGGAATGAAAGCGTGAGTATGTGCCAAACCTTCACAACGTGAAAGACAAAGAGAAGCGCCAACACGAAGGCGCAGACCATCTGCACATACTGCGAAGACAGCAACATCTTGCGCCTGTCCAGGCGGTCCGCGAAGACGCCGCCGAACAGTGAAAACAGCATGATCGGCAACTGGCCGAGGAACAGGTCCAGGCCGAGATAGAACGGATCCTTCGTGAGGTCGTACACCAGCCAGCTCTGCGCGAACTGCTGCACAAATGTGCCGATGGTGGACACGCAGGCACCTACCCACATCAATCGAAAATCGCGATAGCGGAAAGCCCGGAAAGTTCGTGCCAGCGAGGTGGTTGTCTCGGCCATTCTTGAGGTGACGTCCTGAGCGTGAGCGGAAGTGTTAGACCGATGGTACAGGTGCGCGACCACGCGAAAGAGGAAATCAGGTAACGTGCGCAAAAGCAAAACGGGCACACGATGTGTGCCCGCCTAAAGAAATGCCTAGCGTTTAGTGGATCTTGTACGCCGCGTCACACCACATCAATTCACGGCGAAGCTCGTGCAGCTTTGTTGAGTCGTCGATACGCACAAGCTCGATACCGGCGATCTCCGCGAAGTCCTGCATGTGCTCCATCGTGAGCGCCTGGCTGAAGCCTGTGTGGTGCGCGCCACCTGCATAAATCCACGCAGCTGCAGCGATTTTCAGATTCGGCCTTGGCACCCACAGGGTTCGAGCCACAGGCAGCTTCGGGAATTCGTGCTCCGGTACCACTACGTCGACTTCGTTCACGATCATGCGGAAGCGGTTGCCCACATCGATGATCGAGACGCAGATACCCGCTCCAGCCGAAGTATTGAAGACCAGACGAACGGGGTCCTCCTTGCCACCGATGCCGAGCGGATGAACCTGCACCGAGGGCTTATCCGAAGCAATCGAAGGACAAATTTCGAGCATGTGCGAACCGAGGATCTTGGGCTCGCCAGAGAAGTCGTAGGTGTAGTCCTCCATGAACGATGTGCCGCCAGTGAGGCCTTGTGCCATCACCTTCATCAGGCGCACGAGCGCAGCGGTTTTCCAGTCTCCCTCGCCTCCGAAACCGTAGCCGGAAGCCATGAGCCGCTGTGTCGCGATGCCGGGAAGCTGACGCATGCCGTGCAGGTCTTCGAACGTGTCTGTGAACGCTCCGAAGCCACCTTCCTCCAGGAAAGCGCGAAGCCCAAGTTCAATCTTCGCCGCGACTTTCAGCGAGTCGATGCGGTCGTGTTCTTTGGCGATGGTGTAGGTGTCGCGGTACTCGGCGACGAGCTGGTCAACATCTGCGTCAGTGAACTGATTCATGCGATCGACGAGATCGCCGATGCCGAAGCCAGACACAGTAAAACCGAAAACCTTCTGCGCTTCCACCTTGTCACCCTCGGTGACCGCGACATTGCGCATGTTGTCGCCGAAGCGAGCGACCTTGAGGGTTTGTGATTCGTTCCACGCCAGCGCGGCCCGGCTCCATGCTCCTACTTCATTGACGGTTTCTGGATCTTTCCAGAAGCCGACGACGACCTTGCGTGGAAGACGCAGCCGCGCCGTGATGAAGCCGAACTCGCGGTCGCCGTGGGCGGCCTGATTCAGGTTCATGAAATCCATGTCGATGGTGCTGTAGGGAAGCTCTCGATTGAACTGCGTATGCAGGTGCAGAAAAGGTTTGCGCAGGGCGGTGAGGCCGGCGATCCACATCTTGGCAGGCGAGAATGTGTGCATCCACAGGACCAGGCCGATGCAGTTGGGTGCGTTGTTGGCCTCGCGGCAGGTGTTGAGAATTTCATCGGCGGTGGTAACAATCGGCTTGAAGACGACACGCACTGGGATGTCGCTCTCTGCGTCCAGCGACTCGGCGATCCTGGCACCGTTCTCAGCTACCTTGGCCAGCGGTTCCGGACCATACAGGTGTTGGCTTCCCGTGATAAACCAGATCTCTTTTGCGGCAGTTGCACTCACCCGTTCCTCTTTCCAGAAAGCAAAATTCCCTTTTGTAAGCGGTTGCGAACGCAAGCGCGCGGGATGTCAGCGGAAGAATACCACTTAGCAACGAGGGTCTGCATTGAGCGCAGCCGAAAGGAGCTGCGATGTCCCGCTCACGCGTGAGGGGCAGTCGTTCTTGACGATGGGAGCACCGCGAGAATAACCTCAGCGAGTCATGAAACCGCTTTCAACCAAGCTTTCATCCCATGCAGTCGATAAAAATCATCTCGCGCACCTCGCTGTTGAGGGATACTCATGCGAGTTGTAGCAGGCGGCGATTTCGGCACGATGAGCGTGCGCGTCACGCTGCTGGACGATGAGCGCGGTCGGCTCGGAACGGCATCTGCGGTTTACCCATTGAACCGCAAGCGCGACGATCCAGACTTTGCCACACAAGCCCATGCGGACCACCTCAAGTCCTTAGCGAAGGCAATGCGCGACGTGTTGGCGCAGACTGGCGTGGATGGTGCGAGTGTGGAAGCGCTTGCGCTCGATACCACGGGTTCCAGCGTCGTAGTGGTGGACGATAAACTGCAGCCGCTGGACGACTACTATCTTTGGTGCGACCACCGTGCTCTCCATGAAGCGCAGGAGATCACGGCACTGGCCCATCAGCGTGGGCTAGAAGCCATCGAGTGGTGCGGCGGCGTTTATTCGCATGAGTGGGGCTTCGCCAAGCTGTTGCATTGGCTGCGGAATAATCCTGAACGGCGCGGGGAGTTCGCATCGGCCTTTGAACACTGCGACATGATCGCGGCGACCCTGTGCGGCGTCACAAGCCCGATGGATGTGAAGCGCAGCGTGTGCGCCATGGGCCACAAGTGGATGTGGAATCCGAAGTGGGGCGGCTACCCTGCGCAAGAGTTTCTTTCGGCTGTTGATCCGCTCTTTGACGGCGTGCGCGAGAAGATGGCCGGAGACGTTGTCACCTCAGATCATCTGGCCGGTCATCTGTCGCCGGAGTTTGCTGAGAAGCTTGGACTTCGTGCGGGCATCCCGGTGCCGGTCGGCGCGTTCGATGCGCACTGGGACGCCATCGGGGCTGGATGCCGCGAAGGCGACGTCGTTAACGTTGTCGGCACATCGACGTGCATCATCGCGATGGGCAAAGAGTCGACGCTCATTCCTGGCGTCTGCGGAGTTGTACCTGGAAGCGTGCATCCGCAGCTTACGGGCGTTGAGGCTGGTCTTTCAGCGGTGGGCGACATCTTTGAGGCAATCGCAAAGCGTGCGGGAACCGATGTGAAGCAGCTTTCGCAGGGACTGGAGAATTACAAGGCTGGTGAAACCGGTCTGCTGCGGCTTTCCTGGGACAACGGCGATCGCACGGTGCTTGTGCGCAGCGATCTTGGCGGCATCACGCTCGGTTGGAACTTGCTGCACACCGCGCAGGATGAATTGTTCGCGGCAATCGAAGGAACCGCATTTCACACGCGCATCATTTTGGAACGAATGGCGGAGTTCGGCGTTCCCATTGAGCGCGTCATCAACGCCGGCGGCATTCCGCAGAACAACACGGTTCTGAATCAGGTTTACGCGGACGTGCTGAACAAGCCAGTGCTCGTGCCGGACACCCCGCCGACCAGCATTGGTTCAGGTATCTTCGCGCAGGTCGCGGCGGGTATCTTTCCGTCGATAGAAGAAGCGCAGAAGCATATGTGCCCGAGGCACAGAATCTTCAATCCGAAGCCTGAGTCAGCGGCGCTGTATGAGGAGCTTTATGCGCTCTACCGAAAAGTCTATTTCGCGTTTGGTGATAAAGACGCCAAGCTCGATTCATTGGCGCAGGTAATCGGTTCAGTGCGGGACATCGCGGCTCGTGCACGGCAACAAGAGTAAGTTCAACGCGAAAGAATGTCTGGAGAAGAGAAGAATGAAGAAGATGATCTGTGCGGCCACTGTAGTTGCCAGCGCGATGGCTTTCCACCTGCCGGCGCAAACAAGCGTTACATCAGAAGATTGGGGCAAAGTGTCGGAGGGCCAGGCGGTCAAGCTGTTCACATTGAAAGATGCGGAGCTTACTGTGCACATCACCACCTTCGGCGCACGCATAGCGAGCATTGAGGCTCCGGACAAGAACGGCAAACGCGCCGACGTTGTGCTTGGTTATCGCGATGTTCAGTCTTACGAAGCGGACAAGTCGACGTACTTCGGTGCAATCGTTGGACGCTACGGAAATCGCATTGCTAAGGGCACGTACAGCATTGACGGCCAGACATTCCATGCGCCGTTGAACAACAACGGAAACATGCTCCACGGCGGCACTGTGGGCTTCGATCACAAAGTGTGGACGGAGAAGCAGATTCCCGGCGGTGTCGAAATGACGCTCGTGAGCGCCGATGGCGACATGGGTTTCCCCGGTGAACTTACAGCGCACGTTCGCTACTCGCTGAAAGGGAGCGCGCTGCAGATCGAATACAGCGCAACGACGACGAAACCAACGGTCGTGAATCTTACGAACCACTCCTACTTCAACCTCGGTGGCGAGAGCCACGGAACGATCCTGGATGAAGTCGTGATGCTTCCGGCGAGCCGGTACACGCCCATCGATGCTGGTCTGATCCCGACTGGAGAGCTGGCGACCGTGCAAGGCACGCCGTTTGACTTTCGCAAGCCTACGGCAATCGGCGAGCGCATTGACACGCCAAACGAGCAATTGAAGCTTGCCGGCGGCTACGATCACAACTTCGTTCTGGACAGTACATCAGGCATGCACCTAGCTGCCAAGGTTGTTGACCCGTCCAGCGGACGGACGCTGACCGTTACGACGACTGAGCCGGGAGTGCAATTTTACTCCGGCAACTTTCTCGACGGCACAGCGACTGGCGCTTCGGGCGTGAAGTATGAGAAGCACTTCGGCTTCTGTTTGGAAACTCAACACTTTCCTGATTCACCGAACGAGCCGAAGTTTCCCTCGACAGTTCTCAGGCCTGGGCAGACTCTGCATTCGACGACGGTGTTCACCTTCGGCGTTCAAAAGTAGCGCATACACAAACGAACGCCGCGCTCTTAATAGAGCGCGGCGTTTCGTTGCGAGTGATCAGGCCTGGCCGTAGGTGGCCGAGGCGCCGTGCTTCCGGAAGTAGTGACGATCGAGCAGCGCCTGCGAGACTTCTTCCGCATTGGCGCGAAGAGACACGGTGCGGTACGCCATGCGCGCGACTGACTCGAGCACCACAGCGTTGTGAGCGGCGTCGTGGGGTGTCTTGCCCCAGACAAACGGCGCGTGCCCGGCAACAAGGCAAGCGGGCACGGCGAGCGGATCGACGGCAGGTTGACCCTGTTCGCCGCGAAAGCGGGCAACAATCGCAAGTCCCGTCTCATGCACGTAGCGCCCTTGGATAGCGCCGTCGGCAAGCGGCAGCGTTACAGGCACCGGACCGTAGAAGTAATCGGCGTGCGTCGTGCCAAATGCGGGAATCGGCAAACCCGCCTGCGCAAAGCTCGTCGCGAATTCAGAGTGCGTGTGCACCACGGCGCCGATCTGCGGGAACTCGCGATAGAGCAGGGTATGCGTGTCCAGATCAGAGGACGGGCGCAACGTGCCTTCGACGATGTTGCCTTGCAGATCGGTCACGACCATATGCTCGGGTCTGAGTTCTTTGTAATCGACGCCCGAGGGCTTGATGACAACGAGTCCTTGCTCCCGGTCGACGCCCGAAGCGTTGCCGAATGTGTAAAGGACAAGCCCGCGCTCCACCAACTCCAGGTTGGCTTCGAGGACCTCTTTGCGTAACGCTTCTAAAAGCATTCTTCTCTCCGGGTTCTAATTGGCAGAGTTTGTGAAAAGGGTTGAAGGATAGGCCTTGCAAAACGCTCAAGCCAATAGCAGAAAATTTGCGCTAGAATCGGCAGGCGCAAGTGGACCACGTCTACGAAGAGAAATGTAACCGCTTTCAACTGCGATTGTCATATTCCTGTGCGCGCAACTCGCTTGATGAGGTTTGGCTGCATGACGAACACCTATCCAATGTCGGGAACCATGACGCGGCGCAACGGATTTGCCAAGCTTCTTTGTATGCTGGCGGCGGCGACGCTGACCAGCACGCTTGTTGCACAAGCGCCTCTGCCAACCGCTCACCTAAGCATCGATCCAAGCGCAATCGTCGCGCCTGTGAGCGCAACGCTTTACGGAATGATGACCGAAGAGATCAATCATTCTTATGACGGCGGTCTCTATGCCGAGATGATTCAAAACCGCACCTTCCGCGGCAGCTGGGAAGGCGTTGAGCATTGGGGATTGGTGAGGAACGGTGATTCTGCCGCCACGATGTCGATCGACCGTAACGATGGGCCGAGTAAGGCTCTTTCGACGAGCCTGCTGCTGCAAGTGACCTCCGCTTCCTCAGGAAATGATGCCGGCGTCAGCAATCCCGGCTACTGGGGACTCGCGATGAAGCCCAATACAAGCTATCGCGGCTCGTTCTACGCGAGGACTGACGATGCGGACGGAACGTTGACGGTGAGGATCGTGAACGACCGCTCTGGCGGGGTGATCGTATCCACGCAGGTGCCATTGCATGCAGGCCCTTGGTCTGAGTACGAGTACTCGCTCAAAGCCGGCCCGATCAGACCCTCCGTTGAGAACCATATCGAGCTGACGCTCGATCATCCTGGAACGCTGCGCCTTCAGCTTGTCTCCCTGATGCCTCCGACCTTCAATAACAGGCTCAATGGAAACAGGCCAGACCTGATGGAGCGGATGGCCGGCATGCACGGTCATTTCCTGCGGCTGCCCGGAGGAAACTACCTTGAAGGTGATCGTCTGGAGGATTGGTACAACTGGAAAGAAACGATTGGTCCGCTGGTTGACCGCCCGGGTCATCAAGCTCCGTGGACATACTGGTCCACCGATGGCCTGGGCCTGCTCGAGTTTCTGGAGTGGTGCGAGGACTTGAAGATCGAGCCGGTACTTGCTGTGTACGCCGGCTACGCTCTGAACGGACAGCATGTCGCGGCCGGAAAAGATCTTGAACCATTCGTGCAATCGGCGGTGGATGAGGTCGAGTACCTCACAGGCAATACAAGCACAAAGTGGGGAGCACGTCGCGCGCAAGATGGTCATCCTGCGCCGTTTCCGCTGCACTACATTGAAATCGGCAATGAAGACTTCTTTGATCGATCAGGCAGCTACGGTGCGCGCTTCACACAGTTTGCGAAGGCTCTGCGAAAGCAATACCCGCAGTACAAGCTGATCGCTACCGATCCGATCAAGGCAGATGCTGCGACGGCAATACCGGACATGATCGACGACCACTACTACAAGCCACCCAACGAGATGATGGACTTCGTTCATCACTACGACAACGCGCCGCGCACGGGGTCGAAGATCTTTGTCGGCGAGTGGGCCACCCGCTCCGGCACGCCGACGCCGAACTTCGGCGATGCGCTTGGCGACGCCGCATGGATGACAGCAATGGAGCGCAACAGCGATCTCATCCTCATCTCCAGCTACGCTCCACTGCTGGTGAATGTGAGCCCGGGTGCCATGCAGTGGCCAACGGATTTGATCGGCTTCAACGCGGAAACGACCTATGTGTCGCCGAGCTACTACGCTCAAAGCCTGTTCGCGGCGCACCTTGGAGACGGCACCGCGAAGAGCAGCATCACCGGCACGGGCGACCGCTTCTTTTACTCGGCCACGGTCGGAGCTGCGGACCATGTGCTCCATCTGAAGCTGGTCAATGCCACAAGCCGCGATCAACCGTTGGCGATCGATCTGGCAGGCGTAAAAGGCGAGCACACCGCGATGATCGAGTCGCTGCACGCGGCCACGTACCAAGCCACCAACTCAATCAGCGAGCCGGACGCGATACATCCTACGCAGTCAAAGGTGCGCGTTATGGGCGGCAACTGGCAGCATACCGTCCCGGCACTCTCGATCGAAGTGGTAGACCTTCGGCTGCAGTAATTTGCAGCGGAGTCAAAAAGATGCACGGCGAATGATCGGAGAGAAATGATGTCCTTCAACTTGAAAGCAGTTTGCGCGTTCACGGTTTGTTTTCTTGGCATGTCCGTTGCGAGCGTACAGGAGCCGCACGCCTTCCAACTGCAAGGCGACTATCCGTTCACGCATGATCCTTCCATCGCGAAGGACGGCCCGACGTACTACGTCTTCGCTACGGGCAAAGCCCCGGAAGGCGGACAGTTCCCCATTCGGTGTTCAGAAGATCTGACGACCTGGCGACGCTGCGGACATGTGTTCGACTCCATCCCGCAGTGGATCCAGGAGCGCAGTCCGGGCACGAAGGAGCTCTGGGCCCCTGACATCTCGTTTTCGCACGGAATGTATCGCCTGTACTACGCGTATTCCTTGTTCGGGCGCAACACATCCGGCATCGGGCTGGCGGTGAATAAAACCCTGGACGCCAAGAGTCCGGATTACAAATGGGTCGATCAGGGCCTCATCCTTGAATCGAAGGCGGAAGACGATTACAACGCCATCGACCCTAACTACATCGAGGATGCAACGGGAAAGGCGTGGCTCTCGTTTGGAAGCTTCTGGGGCGGCATCAAGATGCGCGCTTTGGATGCCGCCACGGGAAAGGTTTCTGCCAGCAACACGAAGCTTTATTCTCTAGCGGCTCGTGCGAAGCCGGACAATCCCGCTCCGCAAAAGTTCGATCCGGAACATCCAACTCTGCCACCCGACTGGCAGGCGATTGAGGCTCCGTTCATCGTTTCGCATGGCGGATACTACTACCTCTTTGTTTCGTTTGACCTGTGCTGCCGCGGGACGCGAAGCACATATCGCACGATGGTCGGAAGATCGAAGAGCGTGACCGGCCCATATGTGGACAAGAATGGAACTCCTATGCAGCAGGGAGGAGGCAGCCAGCTGCTTCGACCGAACCAGAAATGGCTTGGGCCCGGCGGTGAGTCGCTCCTGCACCTGGCGGACGGTAGCGATCTCATCGTCTTTCATGCCTACGATGCGATCACAGGAAGACCTGCTCTGCAGATTTCGACAGTGGTGTGGAAAGAAGGCTGGCCGGTAGCGGCGCTGGGCGACTAGCCGTTAGTCTGCGTGGACTACTTGACTAATTTGATGTTTGCTAAACCAGGGGAATTCGCGAAGATAGAAGCATGAATATTTCGGCGGTAGCGAAACTGGCGCGTGTTTCCACGGCTACAGTTTCGCGCGTCATCAACGGTACCGCTGTCGTCAGCCCGGAAACGGCGGAGCGAGTACGGCAGGCGATCGAAGAACTCAACTTTTTTCCAGATGTAAATGCGCGCGCTCTCGGCTCCGGTCGCAGCGGTCTCTATGGCCTTATCATCTCCGACATCACCAATCCGTACTTCCCGGAACTGGTCAAGTCGTTCGAAGACATTGCGGTGGAGCATGGGCAGGACATTCTGATAGCCAACACGGACTACGATCCGAAGCGCATGGAGGCCTGCGTCATCCGCATGTTGCAGCGGAAGGTAGACGGCGTGGCGGTCATGACGTCTGAAATGGAAGATCAACTTCTGCGTAACTTCAACAGCCGTCAAATCCCTGTGGTCTTCATGGACACGCCAAAAGCAGTTGGTGAAGCGATGATCGTACGTGTTGATTACCGTAACGGCGTGGAGCAAGCGATGAATCATCTCTTCGCCCTCAAGCACAAGAAAATTGCCTTCATCAGCGGTCCACTTTCCTTGAGTTCAGCCCGGGTACGCGCAGACGCATACACTGACTGCCTGTCGCAGCACGGGATTGTCGCCCGCCCGCATTTCGTCCAGGAAGGTGACCACCGTGTCCAGGGCGGCCGCGACGCCATGCGGCGCGTCCTGGCCGGCGGTATCAGGCCGACTGCTGTGTTGGCTTCGAACGATCTCACAGCGATCGGCGCGATGGGCGCGCTGCATGATGCGGGACTTAGGGTCCCGGAGGACGTCTCCGTTATCGGCTTCGACGACATCGAACTGAGCGCATACACATGGCCCGCGCTCACCACCGTGCAGGTCCCTCGTCGAGAGCTTGCGGCAACTGCATTTCGTTGCCTCTACCAGGGACGTGACGAGCAGGGAGCGAAGCGGCAAACGAACTTTGAGGCAGTGATTACGCCTAAGCTTGTGGTTCGTCAGAGCACAGCAGTCGCTTGACGGACATGACAATGCAGCCCGCAACATTCTCCTTCAGTTCGAGACGCATGATCGCGCTGCTGCTAGCGGTCGTATCCAGTGCTTGTTGCAGCCAGACCGCTTCGATTGGTTCTTCCATCAACGCGAAGCCACTCCCCGGCAACTTTGTTGATGTAACCGCAGCATCGGGTGTTCACTTTACAGGTGTTGCGTCGCATACGAAGCACAAATACCTGATGGAAACGATGGGCTCGGGCGTCGCTGTATTCGATTACGACAATGATGGACGGCCCGACATCTTTCTCGTGAACGGCGCCACACTGGATGATCCGACGCCGAAAGGCACGATCCCGCAGAAGCGGTCTCCGGCGGAGTGGAACCGGCTTTACCATCAGCGCGCGGACGGCACGTTTGAAGATGTCACCGAGAAGGCCGGGCTGCAGGGCGTCGGCTACGGCATGGGCGTCGCTGTCGGTGATTTTGACAACGACGGCTTTGACGATCTGTACGTAACCAGCTACGGCGGTAACCATCTGTACCGCAATAACGGCAACGGCACATTTACAGACATCACAGTGAAAGCCGGCGTCGGCGGTGACACGACGCCAGGCAACAACTGGTCAACCAGCGCCGCATGGGTCGATCTCGACAACGACGGATTCCTTGATCTGGTTGTTCTGCGCTACGTTCATTGGGACTTCGAGGATGTGTGGTGCGGCGAGCAGGTGGAAGGGCATCGCGCATACTGCCACCCGGACATCTTCCCGGCCATAGCTCCGTTGGTCTACCACAACAATGGCAACGGCACCTTCACGGAAGTCGCCGTGAAGACTGGTCTGGCAACGCCAGCCAAGGGCCTCGGCATTGCGTTGGCGGACTTTGATCGTGATGGCAAGGTCGATATTGCGATTGCGAATGACTCCATGCCGGAGTTTCTCTATCGCAACAAGGGCGACGGCACGTTTGAAGAGACGGGGCTTACGGCAGAGATCGCCGTCGATGGCGATGGCCGCACGTACGCTGGCATGGGCATCGACTTTCAAGACTTCGACAACGACGGTTTGCCCGACCTGGTGATCACAAATCTTGCGAATCAGAAGTACGCGCTTTATCGCAACAATGGGGACGGCTCGTTTACCTACGACACGTACGTGGCTGGGCTGGCGCCGATCACCCTGCTCCACTCCGGCTGGGGGATTCATTTCCTTGATTACGACAACGATGGTTTGAAGGACTTGCTCATTGCGCAGGGCCATGACCTTGACACGGTGGAGCTGAACTACCCGCAGCTCCACTACAAGGAGCCCTTGCTGCTGGCCAGAAACATGGGCAACGGCAAATTCGTAGACGTCTCCGCGCAATCAGGGCAAGTGTTTCAGCAGCGGTGGGTAGGTCGCGGCATGGCAGTCGCCGACCTAAACAACGATGGCAGGCTCGACGCTGTGATTACAACAAACGGCGGTCCCGCCTACGTTCTGCATAACGAAACGCAAACGTCGAATCATTGGCTGACTTTGCTGCTCATTGGTCATAAGAGCAACCGCGATGCGATCGGCGCGGAAATCAAGGTGACCACCTCCGCCGGCGCGCAGCTCTGGACGGTGTCTACCGCGGGCAGCTATCTGTCTTCTAATGACAAGCGCGCGCATTTCGGACTGGACTCCGACAACACGGCGAAAACGGTTGAGATTCGCTGGCCGAGCGGCATCAGGCAAACCCTGAAGAACGTTCGGGCGGATCGCGTCATGCGCGTCGAAGAACCAAGTGCCTCGGAGGGTAGCGCAGGCGCCACGGCGATCACTCCAGCGCACTGAGCTGCGGTCATCTAGTGATGCGACCCTGCGAGTGCAACTTCAGCGCTACTAGAATTTCGCACTTTCTCAAGGACGAACCGGAGTCGTCCGGACGATTGCGACCTTCTCCATCAATAGGTGTAGAGCGGGCTCGTTACGCTGATGGATTTCGAGTTGACAGCCTTCCTTTCATTCGGATAGTGTTCTCTCGCTCAAGAAATTCATGTTGGTTACTGGTTTGCGAGCGAATCATGTAACCGCTTTCAATGCCTTTTGCAAAGGGAAGACCCCAAAGCGGGCCTACCGAGTTGTTCCAGATTCAGGAGAGCCACCTCATGCAACACCGCCTAGCCAAATTCTCAGTAGCTGCGTTCTTATTTGCTCTGTCCTTCCTGTTGCCCGGCGTGGCCATGGGACAGACTGCCAACGGATCGATTGCCGGCAACGTTGTCGACCAAAGTGGCGCCTCAGTTCCAGGAGCTACCGTGACAGCGACGAGCAACGATACGAAGTCCAAGTCGGTGGCGAAATCAACCTCGGCCGGATCCTATCGTTTTCCCAGTTTGCCAATCGGCACGTACACAGTTTCGGTAACTGCGCCTGGCTTCGCAACGGCGACGAACACCGGTGTGCTTGTGCAAGTCAACATTACGGCAGGCTTGGACATCAGCCTCAAGCTGGGCGCAGTCACCGATACGGTCACGGTAGATGCCAGCGGTCTTCGACTGGAGACCGAGTCGTCCGACATCGGTGGCACGGTATCCAAGAAGCAGATTGAAGACCTGCCACTTTCTCTGGCGCAAGGTGTCGGTGGACTGCGGTCACCGGAAACGTTCGTGTTCCTTCTTCCCGGAACGACTGGCCCCGGCAGTGCAACGACTGCCGGGGGCGGTCAAGGGAACAACGGTGTTTTCCTCTCGCGTTTGAGCGGTGGCCAGGCGTACGGCGCGGAGACTCTGCTGGACGGTGCCAGCATCCAGCGCAGTGAAAACGGCTCGTCCTTTGATGAAACCTCCCCTTCTATCGAGGCGCTGCAGGAATTTAAAGTCACAACATCCACACCATCCGCAGAGTTTGGCCGCACGACTTCCGGAATTGAAAGTTTCTCTACGAAGTCTGGGACCACTGCCTTCCACGGCACAGCATTCATGCTGATCAAGAACGCGGCCTTCGATGCGAACAACTGGTTCAACAATGGATTTAAGGCTCAAGATTGCCAGGGCATTTCAGATTTCAATTGCCCTTACAGCAGAAACAAAGCAGTAGACAGTAAGTTCGACTTCGGCGGCGTTCTTGGCGGTCCTGTCCGTATCCCACATATCTATAACGGACACGACCGTTCATTCTTCCTCTTTGCCTGGGAGCAGTACCGCTTCAAGCAGGGCGGCGTAATCACTTCCACCGTGCCCACAGCGGCAGAACGCATGGGTAATTTTGCCGATGTTCTTGGTGGACCCGTCCCCGGCGGTTCGACATCGAACACCGGCCAGACCAATGTCTTCGTTAATCCTTGCACTGGGGCTGCGGTCCTCTTTAATCAAATTTTTGATCCAACAACTTCGCGCCAGATAAGTCCTGGTGTCTTTTGCCGTACGCCCTACGCAGGAAATCAAATTAATGTGCCTCT
>CAJCIP010000060.1 GCA_903970445.1 Verrucomicrobia bacterium Tous-C9LFEB
TGCGTTGAGCGACCTGCGCGCGGCGCGGCACTTCCTACATGACAACTGGGCGTGGGCGCCGGTGAAGGCCGATGACGATGCGGCGATCCGCGAGATCGACGCGGCGATCAACGAGATCAAGATGGCCGCAATCGACGACGGCAAAGGCCTGAACGATCCGTTCCCAATCGACAGCGCCGTCAGCCCGCATGACCGCTTCCGCAAGGCAGATGAACTACTATTTGCGGCGCACAACGACATTGCTCGCGCGGAAGACGTCCCCGAGTCGCGCGGCTTGCGCAATCGTGCGCTGATGCATATTGATAAGGCGCATGACATCGTGAAGCGTGCGGAATCTACCGCTAGGTGGCAGTAACTTTTCCGGGAACAACGAGGGCGCGGCTTCGGCTGCGCCCTTCTTTGTGGGGCCGACAAGCGACTTGTGTAGGGACTGCGCAGTCGGGTGCCCCTCCCCCGGTACTTTGGCGCTAAAGTCTTCGAAACATTGCGGATAGGTCCGGCCCAGGTATCCGATAAGTCTGGTCGAGCTTGTTAAAAGCGAATGCCCGGCGGATGGCCGGGCTCCACTTGATCTCTACTTACTAATTGTATCGGGCGTGTCAAGAGTTGGGCGTGGACCTGGCTTCCTTGAGAGCTCATTTGCTCATGCCGGGTGAGCATTTTCCAGCTGAACTGTTCGGGGATGGCTTAGAGGTGGGATCGAATCTGTTACTTTGAGCCGGTTTGCTGCGATGGGGTCCGCTTTCCCAGTTTCTGGCCGAAGACGATCCCGACCGTTGTGCCGATGCTGGCGGAATGATTGCTGACGCCGAAACGCAGACCGCCGTCGATGCCGAAGGCATCGTTGAAGCGGTGGAAGAAGCCGCCGAAGACGTAGGTGCCGGGCGGAGTGTTCGAGGACGATGTGTTCTGGGCGAAGACTTCCGCGTAGAGACGTGTCCGCTCCTGCAGGTGATAGCTGAGTGCGACGGCCTGCTGGCCTCCATAGGTACACTGCGAACCGACCTGACAACCTGCCTGCACGATGGACCCATTCGCGATCACGTCGAGGTCGCCGTTCTTGCCGTAGTGATGGTTGATGAGCAGGATCGCCTGTTGGCCGTAGTTTTGTAGCGAGGCGTTGCTGGCGGTAGGGAACTCGGCTTCGTATTGCAGCGCGATGCCAGGCATGGGCCGGTGGTAGTCCTCTTTCCAAAGCACGACTTTGCCGCCTGCCTGCACGGTGCTGATGCCATTGGCTGTGTCTGGTCCGTTTTGGGCATGGCTGAAGAAGGCCCAGTCGAAATCCAGCCGCAGGCGCGGCAACACGGAGTACGTGAGAAGGGTGTCGACTGTTTGCAGATTGCCCGGGACGCTCTGCGGGTAGGCGTCATAGCCGACCTCGACTTGGATGACGTGCGGGTTCTGGATGGTGGCGGCGTTGGCGACGGTGGGACGAGTGGGGTTCAGGCCGATGTCGTCCTGCGCAAAGCTTGCGCGCGAAGCAAGCAAGAGCAGCAAGGACGGGAAAAGGCAGATGAAGCGCTTGCTCATTGGATGGAGACTAGCAGGGTGAATGGCACCTCACTTGAGTCTTTCTTCAATCAGATGGTCGGACACGCGAATTGCATTGGCGATGATCGTGAGTGACGGATTGACGGCGCTCGCTGATACAAAGCAGGAGGCATCGACGACATAGAGATTGTCCAAATCATGGGCCTTACAGTGAGCGTCCAGCACGCTGGTGGCTGGGTCGTCGCCCATGCGGCAGGTGCCGTTCTGATGGCCGACACCTTCCAGCGGAATACGTTTTTTGAAGTACGCGTGCAGCGGAACGTGAGTGGTGGCGTGGCCCGCGCGTTTGAGCACGTCTACCCAGCGGTCCTTAAGGCGATCGAAAGACTCAACATTGTTCGGCGTGTAGGAAAGCTGAATCCGATGCGGCGCTGCGTTGGTCGTTGTTTCGACGAGATTGGTGCGGCCCGTGTCACCGGAAGCGTGCGCTCCGGCCACGCCGGGTCCCTGCGATGAGACTGAGGACGGCGTTGTGTTGTGCAGGGTGACGCGGTTTTCCGGGGAGGGTAAGTCCTCCGTCGTGAGCCACCACGGCACAGCGTAGTGCTTCATCGTTTCCAGCACGAAGCCGGGGGTGAGCGGTGGAGCGTCACCTTTCATCATCTCGTGGTGAAAGCTGCCAACCGGCTGCACCTGACCGAGAGGAAACGGATAGCTGGGATCGGGGTCTTTCAGGTAAAAGTCATTCGTTCCCCAGGTCTTGGTGTAAGCATCCTCGTTACGGTCCGTGGAGATGGCAAGCAGGGCATCGGCCTGGTGATACATGAAGTTTCTGCCAACCTGATCAGAGCTGTTCGCCAGCCCAGTCAGGTGCTTGTCGTTCGCAGACGCCAACAGGATCAAAGCGGAGTTCACTGCGCCCGCACAAACAGCAAACAAGCTCGCCCTGTAAGTTGCCGTGCGGCCCTCTTTCGAGGCTGCCGGAGAATCGCCTGCGACTGAGCCAGAGTGAAGCACTTCCACTTCGACCACTGCGGTGCCCGCCGCATTGGTTACCAGCCGAGTCACGCGCGACTTCGTCATCAGAGTCACATTCGGCATGTGCATGATCTGCCGAATGCAATTGATGTCTGCGTCGGACTTTGCGTGCACGAGACATGGATAACCGTCGCATGTGTCGCAGCGAACGCATTTCGAGGCGAGTGGGTCGGACTCATTCCGCTTCAGGCCGAGCGGAATCGGAAAGGTGTTGACTCCCAGCTTGCGCACATCGTTTTCGATGGATTGCATGCGAGGCTCGTTGGCGAAGGCCGGGAACGGGTAGGGTCTTGCATGGAACGGCTCGGTAGGGTCAAACGACGAACCGTATCCGCCAGCAACGGCAGGCGCGGTCCCCAGATCGCCATGAACATGAAACAGCTCTTCCACTTGCGTGTAGTACGGTTCCAGGTCGGCGTAGGAGATCGGCCACGCCGGTGAAGTGCCACCCTTGTGCTGCAACACGCCGAAGTCTTCGGCTCGCATGCGAAACATTGCGGCGCCATATACCTTGGTCTGGCCGCCGACGAAGTAAGCCTGTTGCGGATGCAGGTCCTTGCCGTCCTTGTCCTGCCAGACTTCTTTCGTGTGATAACGGTTGTCGAGAAAGACTGCGGACGTGTCCCAGTTCAATTTCTCCTGGGGCATGAAGGCCCCGCGCTCCAGCACGAGGATCTTTTTGCCTGCCTGAGCAAGGTGCAAAGCGAGCGTGCCGCCTCCCGCACCCGTACCGATCACGATGACGTCGTAGGTTTCTGCCATGACACTGTGATGCAAAGGAGAGAGGATTCATGGTGCCGGTGATGTGGGGACGGCGAAGATAAACCGCCGACTACATGTCCATCCGCTCATGCCGGGTGATCAGCCTCCAATCGAGCTTTTCCGCAAGGTCTTTGAAGCCGGTGTTGAGTGTGCGGATGAGATCGAGCTTCTTTTTTCGACGCCACCCCTTGAGCTGCTTCTCCCGCGCGATGGCTGTTCGGATGTCTTCGTACTTCTCGTAGTAGAGGAGGCGTGTGCAGCCGTACTTTTTCGAGAAGCCTTCGAATGCGCCTTCTTTGTGTTGCTTGATGCGGATGTCGAACTCGCTGGTCACGCCAATGTAGAGTGTGCCAGTGTTACTTCCCATGATGTAGGTGAAACCGGCTGGCATCGGGAAAATGCTAACAGCCTTCTCACTACATGCTGTCATCCTGAGCGAGCGAAGCGAGTTGAAGGATCCCGAGGTTCTTGGCGTTTGTATGTCGCTCAAGGCTTTCAGCCACAAAGTTCGCTCGCCCAGACCGCGGGTTGAAAGGTGCAGGCGGTGGTGGTGACGCAATCACCAACGGGGTCCTTCGACTGCGCTGCTTCGCAGCTTCGCTCAGGATGACAGAGTATCGGTAGGTCTCTCTGGTGGAAGTTCAGTCGAGTTGGACGGCTTCCCGAAGAGAGAGTGCTGCTGCGATCGCCTCTCACAGAAGCGAGACATGGGTCATCCGCAAAACCTAAGCTCCGCCACAACACTGTCATCCTGAGCGAAGCCTCGCAGAGGCGTAGTCGAAGGACCCGAGGGTCGCGGCGTTTGTATGTCGCTTGAGGCTTTAGCCACAAACTTCGCTCAACGAGAGCGCGGTTTGAAAGATGCTCGCGGTGTAGGTGACGCAATCACCCTCGGGGTCCTTGGACTGCGCTGCGCTTCGCTCAGGATGACATAGGTTGTATCTGGAGGAGAACGGTCGTTTGCTGGCCGTGCGATCTGTTGAGCACGTTAGCCATGGCATTTGCGGTGGCTTCGGTGTTCCTGGGAATGTTCGGCGCTATGAAGCCATAGCTACAGCCAGGAGTGGACCGGCCTGATACTCGCACTTGTCTCCATCGGCCTTGCGGCCATGCGAATGCGTCCACCCTCCTGGAGGACGTACGTGCGTCTTGCGCTCAGTGTTTATCTCTGTATCGGGTGGGCACTGCTGATCACGGGATGCACGGCAAGCTTAGAGACTGTCGAAATACACAATCCGGGGGCCACTTCCTGAGATGTGGCCCCGCGCCAAAGCCTGTCATGTGAAGCCTCACCACAACTCTGTCATCCTGAGCGAAGCCGCGAAGCGGCACAGTCGAAGGACCCCGAGGGTCTTGGCGTTTGCATGTCGCTTAAGGCTTTCGGCCACAGACTTTGCTCATCGAGATCACGGGTTGAAAGATGCTATGGGTATGGGTGACGCTATCGCCCTCGGGGTCCTTCGACTGCGCTGCGCTGCGCTCAGGATGACAGCTTTGGGTGAGTTGGGACTGTTCGAGTGCGCAATCGTAGCCAATCCGTCTACATTGTTTTGCGAACGCTTGAAAGCTCCCACTTCCGCCGATGAGAGGGCAAACCATTCTCCGCTGGACTTGTTTGTTCCACTTATTCGAGCCGACGCAAAGCGATTGTGCCAATAATGCTCAATACCTTCAGGATCGTCTGTAGAGATGACGTGAACTAATTCGCCGCCGAACGGTGCCTGTCGGACGATCGTTGCAGTGCGACTATACACGGCACGGGATGAACCGATTTTGTAGACTTTGTCTGATCTGATTAGGTACACGTGTCCGTAATCAGTGGCTTGCGTTTCACCTTGAGAACTAGCAACTGGCTCTTTGGGCGCGGCTGTCGTCAGCTCGGCAAGTAAATGGGTCCATCGTTCATTCGCCGCGGTATACGCAATCAGTTTCTCGAACAAGGTTTTACGATCGAACCGTCGAGTGATCGATCTCGAACTCGGAAAAGACGAATCAAACGTTCGCTCAAGATCCATCTCTGGCACGGTCGGGAATCGACCTAGCTTCTCGGTTAAAGTGAGGAGATTTTCGAAGACTAACTCCTCGGCATGGGCGGATTGCATGACTTGAGACTCTAGTCCAGCCTCCCTAACGGCATCGCCCCATCGAGCCCAGAATTTTCCAGACCAGTCACGTTCTCTTATACCGGTGGCCTTCGTGAACGCGTCACGGCCTAGCGCGACCCCGTTTTGAGCCGTCCGGCGAATCTCGGCAAGTATGAGGTCTTTCTCCACAAGCCAAATTATCTCCTGAACTTTCACCCCTGCCGTCCGCCTTATGAGGCGTTGTGTGTTTCTGCTGCCATCGGGGCATCCACAATCCTAATCGTGGACGATCAAAGTGGAGAATAAAATGTCCACATCGCTATGAGCGTCACGTGTTACGCCTGTGAGAAAGTTGCAACAACGGTTGAGCATGTTCCCGCTCGAAGTTTCTTTCCTAAGCACCTTCGAAAGAACCTCATTACCGTCCCATCTTGCGCGGAACACAATAATGCGCTCGCGCAAGACGTGGAATACGTGCGGAACATAGTCTCACTAATGTTCGCCACTAATGAAACAGGCAACGAGCATTTCGTTGCAAAAGTACTGCCCTCATACGCTCACAGTCCCGCTCTCGCGAGCCGAACCTTTCAAGATCTTCGGGCAGTCACGTTGAATGGTGAGCCTACCGGAATATTCTCCGTCGATCTGAAGCGCGTTGATCGCGTAATGACGGGAATAGTTCGAGCACTTCACTTCCGAGACACAGGAAAGAAAGTCGAGAGTTGGGCGATCATTCCTGCTTCAATGCTTCATCGGCCAGAAACTACAATGGAAGCGAAACTCAGATGGCTCCGTTTATTGGACCTATTCGATTCCATTTCGCTCACAGAACGCCACGTCGAAAATTTAGAAGTCTTTCGATACGCGTCAGCTTCAAATCCCTCAGACACTGTGGGAGTTATCTGGTACTACCGGCTAATCTTTTACGATGGATTCGTGGTGAAGGCGTTTACGATTCCCGAAAAGCAGCAAGCTAATCTTCCTCAAAATCCATCAGTCGCACGATGAAATAGCCACCATTCTCCTCCGTTCATCAGGGGGTTATCAGCCGAGCGCAAGGAAATTAGAGTGATCAGCAGATAAGCGACCCGCTCAGAGCCATAAATCCAACGAGGCCATCGAGAGCATACCTCAGCAGCAAATTGTCAGGAGTAATCGAAGCCATCCACCAAGCGAAGGCTATCCACGCACCTGCAATACCACTCCGACCCAGTCCGGCTGCCACTCGTCCAGAACTAAAAGGTCTCAAGCATGCAGGCAACGATCGCGCCGAAAAAAGCGCAGCCTGCAATGATGGCGACGCAAGTCCACAACATCAGTATTCCTCGATAATGTATGCGGAATGCAGCATAGCATTACTTCGTTAGCGCTATCTTCCAAACTTCTGCATGCCACCCATTTGGCTTATCAGCCTCTGCTGCATCTTGCCGCCGCCGCTACCCATGGTTTTGAACATCTTGCTCATCTGGGCGTGTTGCTTGAGGAGGTTGTTGACCTCGGGGACGGAGGTGCCGGAGCCTAGGGCGATGCGTTTACGGCGAGAGCCGTTGATGATGTTGGAGTTGAGGCGCTCCTTCATCGTCATGGAGTTGATGATGGCTTCGACGCGGGTGAACTGCTTTTCATCGACCTGACCGGCGGCCTGCTGGAGGCCCTGGAAGGGGCCGACCGAGGGAAGCATCTTGAGGATGGACTGCATGCTGCCGAGCTTTTTGATCTGGCGGAGCTGCTCGCGGAAGTCTTCGAGCGAAAAGCCGTCGCCGGAGAGGGCCTTTTTGGCGAAGGCTTCGGCCTTGGTTTTGTCGAGCTTTTCTTCGGCGCGCTCGAGCAGCGTGGCGATGTCGCCCATGCCGAGGATTCGGCCGACGATGCGGTCGGGGTGGAAGGCCTCGAAGGCGTCGGGCTTTTCGCCGGTGCCGAGGAATTTGACGGGCTGGCCGGTGATCTGGCGGATGGAGAGGGCGGCGCCGCCGCGGGAGTCGCCGTCCATTTTGGTGAGGATGGAGCCGGTGATTTGGAGGCGGTCGTTGAAGGCCTTGGCGGAGTTGACGGCGTCCTGGCCGGTCATGGCGTCGGCGACGAAGAGGATTTCGGAGGGGTTGAGCTCTTTTTTGAGCTGCGCCATTTCGTCCATGAGGGCTTCGTCGATGCCGAGGCGGCCGGCGGTGTCGACGATGAGGACATCGTTGGCGTAGTTGCGGGCTTCGCGGAAGGCTTCTTTGGCGAGGCGGAGGACTTCGGGGGTGCCGTACTGTCCTTGGGCATGGGCAGGGGCAAATACAGGGGTCTCTCCACTCCGCCCTTCGGGCTCCGGTCGAGATGACAAGCTAGGGGTAGGGTCGAGCTTGCCCTCGTAGATTTGCGCGCCGATGGACTGCGCGACGACTTTGAGCTGCTCGCGCGCGGCGGGGCGGTAGACGTCGACGGAGACAAGCAGCGGGCGGTGGCCGCCCTTCTTGAGCCAGACGGCGAGCTTGCCAGCAGTGGTGGTTTTACCGGAGCCCTGCAGGCCGGCCATGAGGATGACCGTCGGCGGCTGCGAGGCGAATTTGAAGCGCGCGGTGTCGGTGCCGAGGGTCGCGACCAGTTCGTCGCGGACGATTTTGACGATTTGCTCAGCGGGCGAGAGCGCGGTGGCGACCTGGGACCCAAGGGCCTTGGCGCGAATCTTTTCGATGAGCTCCTTGGCGACGTTCAGGTTGACGTCGGATTCGAGCAGCGCGACGCGGATTTCGCGGAGGGCGTCGTTGATGTTCTCGTCGGTGAGGGTGCCCTGGCCGCGGAGGGTCTTGAAGGAGCGCTGCAGTTTTTCGGAGAGATTCTCAAACATGGTCGGCTACTAGTTTAGTTGAGTGGACGCGCTTGCGCTTTCGCGCTCGCGTGGGCAAATACGGGGGTCTCTCCACTTCGGCTTCGCCTTCGGTCGAGATGACAGGGTGACTGGGAAGTGGCTGTCCGGTGTGGAAGGGCAAGTGTGCAGGCGGATGCGTGTTGAGGTGGGTACCGGGGCTGGCGCGCGGGCGGTCGGCGGGGAAGAATGAGGGTCATGCCTCAGGATGTGTCAGGTGCAGGAGCGGTGCGCGGTGGGCGTGCGGTGAGTGATGTTGCGCTGCTGCGGGAGTATGAGACGCATCTGCGGGTTGAGCGTGGGTTGCGGCCGTTGACGTGTGAGGCGTATCGGAAGGACATGGAGCAGTTTGCGGAGTTTCTGGAAGGTGCGGGTGCCGGGTTTGGGGCAGGCACCGGGACGCTGTTGACGGCTCGGCAGGAGCATGTGGCTGCGTGGATGAAGGACAAGCGCGAGCGCGGAGTGGAGTCGCGGTCGATTGCGCGAAAGCTGAGTTGTTTGCGCGGGTTTTACAAGTGGCTGCTGATGGACAAGCGCGTCGAGCGAGACCCAACGGTAAACATTGAATCGCCCGCGAGCTGGAAGGTGCTGCCGAAGAGTTTGCCGGAAGGTGATGTAAACACGATGCTTGCGGCTAAGGAGTCCGTGGCGCGCGGTGATGGTGCGGATGGGCGTGCCCTGCGAGACCACGCCATGCTGGAGCTGTTGTATGCGGGTGGGTTGCGGGTGGGCGAGATCGTTTCGCTGCGCGTGGAAGACCTGCGGTTGGATGCGGCCAGTGTGATGGTGCGCGGAAAGGGCGACAAAGAGCGCGTGGTGCCGATTGGAGCGAAGGCTGTTGCGGCACTGGAGCTGTATCTGGTGCGGGGGCGTGCGGGGCTTCTGCGCGCGAAGGTGAAGGCGCAGATTCCCTTCGGGAATGACAAACAAAAAAGGTTGAGCAGCGGGTTGCAACGGATGTTGTTTCTCAGTGTGCGCGGTAGGGCTCTGACGACGCAAGCTGTTTGGCAGATGGTGCGTGCGGCCTCGGGTGGGCAAGCCAGCCCGCACAAGCTGCGTCATAGCTGCGCGACGCACATGGTGGAACATGGTGCGGACCTGCGCACTGTGCAGACGCTCCTGGGGCATGCGGATATTGCGACGACGCAGGTGTATACGCATCTCGCGATTGATCGGCTGAAGAGTGTGCACCGAATGCATCATCCGCGCGGGCGAAAGACGCCGCTTCCGGCTAAGGAAAACGCTGCATGAGCAAGCCCTCAGGGGCTGAAGCCCCTTTCCTGAACACGAAGGGAATGGCCGGGCTAAAGCCCGGCCCCTTCGAAGCTGAGCTTCAGTCGGCTTCTTCTTTTCTGGCGCACGCAATACAGTTTCTCGCGATGCTGCGCGACGAGCGTGGTGCGAGTGAGCACACGCTGCGCGCTTATCGGCGAGAAGTGTGTGGGTTTGCGGCGTGGCTTTCTGATTACGGACGAGAAACACAGATTCCCTTCAGGAATGACAAACAAAAGAACAGTCAGCCAACGCAATTCTGCATACGCGATGTGGAGCATACGCACATTCGCGCGTACATGGCTGCGCTGTACGACCGCGGATTGACGAAAGCAAGTGTGGCGCGGGCGCTGGCGGCGATCCGGAGCTGGTTCAAGTGGATGGCGCGGATGAACTTCGTTGAAGCGAATCCGGCGTCGCTGGTGAGCACGCCGAAGCTGCCGAAGCATTTGCCGCGCGTGCCGAGTGTGGAAGAAGTCAATCGGGTGCTGAATTCTTTGGAACAGCGAACAGGGAACAGCGAACAGTCAACAGCAATCGAAGGACAAGCGAACGCGAAGATCGCAAAGGGCGCCAAAGTGCGCAACGGCGATGAGCAGGAGGCTGCAGTGTGGCCGGAGCGCGATCGTGTGATCTTCGAGCTGTTGTACGGATGTGGCATTCGCAACTCGGAGCTCGTTGGGCTAGACATGAAGAGCATCCATTGGGGGGATGACGCGATTCGCGTGTTCGGCAAGGGGAAGAAAGAACGGCTGGTGCCACTGGGCGATGTTGCCGCTGAGGCGATTCGCGCGTATCTGCCGCAGCGGCAGGCAAAGTTGGAGAAGGCGGGAAAGGCGAAGCTGGTGGGCTTGGCTTCGGGTGGGGGGCCGCTGTTGTTGAATGCTCGGTGTCGCGGAGCGTGCAGACTGACGACGCGTAGTGTGGGGCGCATCGTGAAGCAGATCGCGCTGAGCCGTGGGCTTGCGGCAGATGTGCATCCGCACACGCTGCGCCATGCGTTTGGAACGCACATGCTGGAAGAGGGCGCGGACCTGCGCGCGATTCAAGAGATGCTGGGACATGAGCGGTTGTCTACCACGCAGCGCTACACGCAGCTTGCGGTGGGACAGGTGCAGCGGGTGTATGACGAAACGCACCCGCGGGCGCGGTAGCAAACCATACTCGCTTGGCCGTAGGAGGAGAAGCGAACGCGACCGCCGCCAAGGGCGCAAAGGCACGCAACGGAGTTGGTGCTGATTGATGGGCTGGGCAGACCGCAACGGCGCGCTCTCACCGGCTACAAGCACCCAGCGGTGTGAGCTTAGGATGAGCTTGTGCTTTCGAAGCTCACCTCCGCCGCTATCGTGCTGTTGCTTGGTTGCTCGTGGGAGGATGGGAGCAATGCACGACGGCCTGTCAGCGGCGCTCCTACAGCCTCGGTAGCGAATGCTGCCATTGTCGTCATGGATGTAGCGAGCGGAAGAGTGCTGCAGCGATCAGGCATTTTAGGGAGTGAATCCGCGCCGGGTTCGGTATTGAAGCCGTTTGTGCTCTTGACTGCATTGCGGAGCGGTGTGGTGAGAGAGCATGAGGCCATTGCCTGTCGCGGGACTTTGACGATGGGGGGTCATAATCTAGCTTGTTCGCATCCGCGCGATGTGACGGTGCTCGATGCGCGACAGGCGTTGGCGGAATCGTGCAACACGTATTTTGCGACGGTGGCTGAGCGAATGCCGTCGGCAACACTGATGAATGGATTGCGCGCGTACGGGATTCAGGCTGCAAAAAAGCCGCGCGATGGCACTGAGCGGGCTTTGCTGGCGGTTGGCTTGCAGGATGTCATGATCAGTCCGCTGCAGTTAGCGCAGGCGTATAGAAAGCTTGCGCAACAGACGAACGCTTCACCGGGCGAAGAGGTAAAGGTCGTTGAGGATGGCCTGCGGGCTTCCGTGCAGACCGGGATGGCGAACGCTGCGCGAGCGCAAGGGGTGGCGCTCGGCGGCAAGACGGGAACGGTGGATGATCGTGGTGGACGAAGCCACGGCTGGTTTGCAGGAATTGTGTTTAGCGGCGCGGACGCGAGCAGAGCAGACCGCGTGGTCGTTGTGTATGTGCCGAATGGAAATGGTGCGGACGCGGCATCGATTGCTGGAGCCACGGTTCGGGGCAAGAGCGTCCGGTGAGACTGCTTGCATGCGGAGCTTTGCTGGTCGTTGCGACGGTGTCGCATGGCCAGACGAGACAGGTGTCGGCTCGCGATTTGACGGTGCGTCTCTTCTCTACGCAGCCGGTAATGAGTGCATCTGTCGACGCCAAGAATGCCACGATGAAGCTCTGTAGCACGTGCGAAGAGGCTCTCGTTCCGCCGCAACTGCAGATTCGAACGACCGCAGGCGGCGCACTCAAGATGCATGTCGGGGCGAGGTCTACTTCGCACATGATGTTTGCTGGTGAGCTTCGCATGACGACGGCGGATGGACGCAGCGCGAGTGGAGCGGGGAAGTGGGTTGTGAAGCGTGGCTCCGATGGTCTTCACATATTGCTGACTGTACCGAGCGAACAATACGTGATGGCGGTGCTGCAAAGCGAAGCCGGCGTGAACGATGGTTCCGAGGCGCTGAAAGCGCTGGCAGTTGTCGCAAGGAGCTTCGCGTTGACACATCCTGGCCGGCATGGTGCGGAAGGATTGTGCGACAGCACGCATTGTCAAGCTTTGCGCATGGCTCCGGTGCCGCAGCGCATCCGCGATGCTGTGCAGGCAACTGCCGGCGAAACGCTATGGTTCGGGCGGAAGCAGGTGGATGGCTACTTCACGCAGAACTGCGGTGGGCAGACCGAGGATGCTAGTGAGCTTTGGGGCGGTGAACGCGAGCCGTGGCTCCGTTCCCATGCTGATCCATACTGCCAGCGTGATCCATCGCAGTGGCATGCGAGCGTGTCGCGAGAGGAGCTACTGCGGTCGCTGGACCAAGAGGGATTCCGCGCGCCGGGGGACTTTGATGCTGTGCGGATCACGGCACGGGACAGCAGCGGTCGCGCGGCGAAGCTTGAGGTGAGTGGTCATGGTCAAACGCTCGTGCTCAGCGCGGCTGCACTACGCTTCGCAATGAACCGAGAGCTTGGCTGGAATCGGATTCGCAGCGATTGGTACAGCATGCGCATGACTGGAAACTCGATCATTTTCGACGGGCGCGGTTACGGGCACGGCGTTGGGCTTTGTCAGGCCGGCGCAGCGGAGATGGCGCGGGAAGAGAAAGGCTATCGGGAAATTCTCGCGTTCTATTTTCCTGGCGCGCAGGTGCGGATCGGATCAGGGGACGAAGGCTGGCGTACGCAAGAGGAACATGGATGGACGTTGCGCTCGACCGGCATCCATGCCGAGGCTGCACAGGCCGGGGACGTGGCTTGGATTGCAGCAAAAGCGAGGTGGGGCTCGCCCGAAGCCGTGCATCCTGTTGTGACGACTGCGCCGGACACTGAACTGTTTCGCCAGCTCACGAACGAGCCGGGATGGGCCTTGGCCGCAACAAGCGGCGAGCGTGTGACTTTGCAGCCGATTCCTATTGTGAAAGCACACGGCTCGGTCGAGACCCTGATGCTGCATGAGTTTCTACACACGCTGGTCGAGGCTGAAAGTGAGTTTTCGACACCGTTGTGGCTGCGTGAGGGGCTCGTGGAGGTGCTTGCGGGAGAGAAGAGCGGGTCGAGTTCGATGACTTCCAATCAGGTAGAGCAAGCGTTGCAACGTGCGCGGAGCTTGACGGAAGCGCAGCAGGCGCATCGTGCAGCCGCTGCACTTGTCCGGAAACTTGTGTCGAAGTACGGATTACAAATCGTTCGCGGATGGCTGCGCGGCGGGGTACCGGCGGGCATACTCATGAGCTAGCAACCGCGCGTCGGTAGCAAGTAGTGTGGTGATGATGAGAAAGTCTGCGGTGTAGCAGATGCAGAGGCGCAGTGCGAGGCTGAAGAGTTCGCCGTGAACAGAGTGGCTAGGCCGCCAGCCGGTGAGCTTGCTCGTCAACCATAATCCAGCCAACGCAGCGGCAATGACGGAAAGCCAGTGCAGCCAGCGTGTGAGAACAAGCGACGCGATACGCCACGCGCGCGAGTCGAGGCCGCGTGACACGGTTTCGATGAGGAACGGAAGAAGCAGCGCCGGGATGATGATCCAGACCAGTGCAATGACAAGATCATGCTGCCATGCAATGAGACGTTCGTAGGTGAAGGTCGCACGCAGATGTGCGCTGAGTTGCGAATTCAGATAACCCGCGCGCTCGTCCGCTTTGTCTTCGATGTGTCGTACGAGGTGCGTAAGCACCCAGACGATCAGCAGCCAAACGGCCAGGGTGCAAACGCCCAACCAATGCCTGGGGCCAGAATGGATTGCGCGTTCAGCGCTTGTGCTTTCGGGCGGCGGATCCAGAGGACTCTGCCCCATGCTGGTATGGGTCGCGCCTTCGGCGCTTGCGACTACGCCGAGTGGTGACGTCACATGAGGAGCCAGATGCGTGGCTCTCAGTGACGGAAGCCATGAGCGAAGCGAGAAGATGGTCCGGGCCAGTAATACAAGGGTGGAAACAGCGATCGCGGTGCCGAGAACGAGTGAAAGCACCAATTGCCAAATGTGCGAGTCGGGGATTTCCAGCCAGAAGAAAGCGAGCAGCGACAAAAGAGGAAGGCCGAGGAATGCGAGTATCAGCGCTTTGCCACGAGAGAATCTTACGGAGGGATTGAAGTTGGTCGTCACTGCGTCACCTCCTTTACGTCGAGGTGAAGCTCATCCGTGGTGGCCTGAACGCCTGGTTGATACATCGGAGCAACGCGAGCGGGGCTGATGGCAAAGCTGCCCGGATTAATGACCTTGAGCAGGTAGAAGGAGTCGTGACGCTTGTCGAACTCGGTGGCGAAGATAGCAGCGTGATCGTCATGGAACTCTTCGCGGGTGTACCACCAGTCCCAATCGGACGGGCGCTTCTCGATGTTGTAGGCCTGTGAAGCTTCCTGCGAGATGAACTCTGTGCCAGCGGGGATGGGATCTTCGAGGAGAAGGTACTTCTGCGGAGAGCCGGTGATACCGATGTGGACAGCGAGAACATCGCCTTGCTGCACTGGGCCGGAGAGCGGCTGCAGGCGATAGGTGATGTGATCGTCCTTTTGTTGAGGAACAAGAACGAAGTAGTCGCGTGCCACGTTGAGTGACATGGATCCCCGTTGGTAGCTGTTCTTCGCTGTGGAGAAATAGCCGCCCTGCAGCGACCAGTACGCGTGACCGAGACCGCTTGTGACGATGCGGACACTGTTGTTCTGCGGCTGCAGCTTCGTGGCGTCGAGCTGGAGGCTGAGCGTTGCGCCTGAAAGTGCATCCTGCGAACTGAAGTGGCGTTTTGCGAACGATGCGCCGTTGATGAAGACTTCGGCGTCGAAGTCGGCGTTAAGCTCGTGGCTAACGCTGAGGTAGTCGGTGAGACCGAAGATGACGAAGGCAGTTTGCTGGGTGGTACTCCACCAGTAGCCTTCGCTGCGGTTGGCGACGAGCCACGCGGCGGACTTGGTGAGCAGGGGCGATTGCGGGTCGGCATGCGCGAGGAACTTCAGCACGAATGCAGTAGTTTCGGCGCTGCCATCGTAGTCGATGTCGAGGAGTTCGTTGCGGCTTGCTTGCCACGAGGCGAAGCTGCCATCCTGCTTTGCTTGCTTCTCAAGGAGCTCGGCGATGTTTTGTGCGCGTCCGTCTTTCTCATCGAGCATGGCGAGGCCGGTGTAAGCGAGTGCCTGCGCGGAGAGATCGGAGCGGCGTGAGTAGAGTTTGTCGAGCTGCGCAGCGTCGTTGTTGCCAGCTTCGGCGAGCGCGTAGACGACGTAGGCGCGAAGTTCGGGCTTCATACGCGGATGATCGTTGAGTTCTGTCTTGAGGAAGCTGACGCCTTGCTCGCTGACTCCGCCGGCTTTGGGGTAGCCCGCCTTAACAGCCTGAGCGAGGCCGCTGACCACGTAGGCGGTCATGAAGACCTGCGACTGATCTTCCTTCCACCATCCCCATCCGCCGTCTTCATGGTGGTAATCCTGAAGGCGTGTTATGCCCGCGTCGATCTCGGCATCGAGCTTGGATTTGGGTGTGTGGCTCGGAACGTGCAGCTGCTGCATGGCCTGCGCGACGATGATGTCGGGCAGGAAGCTGGACATGGTTTGCTCGGTGCAGCCGTAGGGAAAGCCGGTGAGGTAATCGAGCGCGGAGAAGAGCGAGCCCGCGATGCTGGGGCTGATGTCGAGCTTGAGTGTGTGCGCGTCGGGGTCAGTGCCGGTGGGGAAGTTCGCAGATGGCGTAGCTGTGCCGTTGTTGACGAGAACGCCGGAAGCCGCGAGTGTTTCTGCGACGCCTGAGGGATGCACTGGGAGTGAGATTTGCAGGGCGTCGCTTTCCTGCGTGGAGAGGGCCTTGGCGGTGAGCGTAGCGGTACCGATGTGCGATGCGCGAAGGTGGTACTGCACGGTCGCTTCGGCGCGCGGTGCGATAGTTACTTGCTGGGGTGTCCCGCCGATGAGGTCAGCGCCAGTTGCTTCGAGTGAGATCGTAACCTGCTTGGCATCGGGCAGGTAGTTGTGCACGATGACGGGCACGGTGATGGTGTCGCCTTTGCGCAGGAAGCGCGGCTGACCCATGCGCACGATGATGTTCTTGCGCACGATGACCTTGTTGATGGCGGAGCCGGCTTTGGAGTCGGCAGTCACTGCTCGCACGGTCGAGCGCCACGTTGTGAGTGAATCAGGGAAGTTGAGAGAAACGCGCGCGTGGCCATTCGAGTCGGTGCGGACATCTGGCTGCCAGTATGCGGTGTCAGGGAAGTCCTTGCGGATCTTTGGCTGAACGACGGTACCGGGCTTCACCTGGGCGAGTTGCGGCCGATAGCGTGAGTGGCGTTGTGCGAGCAGAGGACTGCGCAGGCCGGCTTCTCCGGTGAAGTAGTAGGTGAGTGAGTTTTCGACGTCGGACTCGACGTAGCGGTTGGGGTAGAGAGCGCTGACGATGTCACCGCTGGAGTCCGGATACAGGCCGTAGATCGCTTCGTCGACGACGCCAAAGCTGAGCTCAGCGGATACCGGAGCGCCTTTGCTGTCATGCAGCGTGACATCGTATAAAGCAGCTTGACCCGGTTGGAATGTTTCTGCCGCAGGCGTGACGGTGATGTTGAGCTGCTCCTGTGTGGGCGGGACCTTGAGCGATTTCGAAGCCTGGTACAGAGTTTCATCTTTGATGAATGTTGCTTCGACCGTTAGGTTGGGTTGTGAGTCGTGGGTAATGGGCAGATCGAAGCTCAAGGTCCTACCGTCAGTGGAAAGGACCTTGCGGAACTCAGCGGTGTAGCCGGTGGCGGTGATCAGGGCGTGGAAGCCGGCGACTTGCGAGATGAGCGTGAGGTGGGCGGTGTCGCCGGGCGCGTAGGTCTTCCTGTCTGTGATGACCTGCACCTGGTGCGATTCGTCGCCGTACCACTCGCCGTCCGAGCTGCTGCCGAGTACCCAAAGGTAGGTCGTGTCTTGTACGGTGCGGTGTTCGGGTGTATTGGCAGAGGCGATGAGATTGACTGAGCCAACGGCGTTGATGGGTAGCAGAGCGATAGCTTTGCCGTCAGGCCCAGTTGACGTGTCGGAGTCGCTTACAGATGTTACCTCGACCTGTCCAGCCAAGGAGTTGTATTTGTGCTGCTCGATGTGGAGGTGGACGGGTGTCTGGATCGGCTTTCCGTCGTAGTCTGTGGCTGAAATTGCGAAGGATGCGGACTGGCCCTTCTGAATGGAATAACTGAGCGGTTCGACATGAATGTGAAAGGATCCATAGGTGGCGAGAAAGCGGAAACGTCCAGTGATCTCTCTGCCGGCGGCGTCAGTCACCGCACCTTCGACGGTATAGTCCTGGTCGTCGTGCTGCTTGGGGTCGAAGCGCGTGGGGATGGGAACGGTGAGCTTGCCGCTCGCGTCGAGGCGACCTTCTTTTTCGCTGTTCTGATCGCCTGCGTAACCTGCATCGGCTGAGTTGTCAGTTTCGCCATCCTCGCCACCGGCGCTGAGGCCGGGTGAGTTGGCGTCGTCGTCTGAGGGGTCGCCCCACCAGTAATGCGGTGACTGGAAGACACGGTACTTGACCTTGCCGCCGGCGACGGGTTCGCCGAAGAAGTAGCGAGCCTCGATGGTGGCCTGGTTGTTTTCGCCCTGCAGCACGCGGGGTTGCGCGACAGAGACGCGTACCTGGTACTCCGGCTTGCGGTATTCTTCGACGCGAAAGCTCGCCGATCCGCTGACATTTGCGGCGTCTGGCGAGCTCACAGCGATGTTGTAGAAGCCCAGGCTGGCATCGACGGGGAGAACGAGGTCGCCGTGGATGGAGCCCATGCTGGAGAGTGGAAGGTCCTTCTCGAAAAGTGTCTTACTGTCGCTGTCAGTGATGACGACGTGGGCCGTTTTGAGTTTCGGGAGTGCCAGGGCGTCACCGTTGTGATCGCGAAGAACGGAGCGGAAATGGACCGTGTGGCCCGGTCGATACACAGGGCGGTCTGTGTAGGTGTAGGAGGCAAACGGCTGCGCGGACGCGGTGTTGAAGCTGTTCGACCAGGGAGCGACCAGGGCGACGTCTTTGCCGCTGCGGGCCAGGATCCAGAGGCGGTCGCTGTTCTCGGGAGTTCCATTTGCATCAGCGTCCGCGGGGTCAGTTGCTTTCACCGATTTAGCTGCCGGCGCGGTGAAGATTGCTGTTCCGTCCGCGGCTGTCCGCTGACGCAGGATCGAGCCTTTGCTTGGCGAAGCAGAGACAGAGGCTCCGGATATAGGAGCACCGGACTTGCGGTCGACAACGAACGCGAGCACCTGGCCGGCGACCGTGCGCGTGATGAGCGCGGTCTGGCTGATCATCAGGATGGTGTAGGCCTTGAGGTGGCCGTCGGTGGCTTCGATAAGATACATGCCGCCAGGAAGCGGATCGAGTGGAAGCACCTGATTGTCAGAGACGAAAGTTGGCGGCACCTGCTGACGCCATCGGCCAACCAGCTGCTTGTCATTCAGCAGCGGAACCTGGGCGAACTGTGCGACACCGACGATCCGGCTGCGCTGGACGAGACTCGATTGCCTTTCCTTGAGTGCATTGCGGGTCTCCGATGAGAGCTGCTCGCGGAAGAACGTCTTTACGCTGTAGCGGATGTCGTTCTTCCAGTCATGGAAGCGCTCCAGCCAAGTCTTCTCGTCGATATCTTCGGTCGGGCTGGTTTCGGTCTCGCCGAAGCTGTGCATGTCGGCGAGCGCGGAGACGAACTTCTCTTCATCCTGCACGTGGTACACGCGGAATTCCAGCTCGGGCTCGTTGCGGGTGTAGAGATGGATTTTGGGCTGGTCGCCGGGCGCGAAGGTCTTGTTTGTGCTGAGGGTGAAGTAGGGGGAGCCTTGGGCGTGTGCTGTTGCTGCGATTAGAAGCAGGACCAGCGCGAAGAGGCCATGAAGGAGGACAAGGCAGAAATGCGGGCGTCCATCCACTTCGCGCTGCGCGCTCCGGTCGAGAGGACACGGTGCAAGAATGAAGGGGACTAATCCTCGCGCAGGATGTTCCAGCGAAAGACTCCTAGCCAGTTCGGATTGGCTGGTTCGGGACGCCACCGTGGATCGGGGTGATGCAGCAGGTCGACGAGCAGCACGCGGCGCATCTCGCCGTGGTGTCCGTGATCTGGACCGGTGTTGTAAACGACCCATTCGCCGTGCTCGCCTGTGATGATCATCGAATGATACTGCGAGTCAGTCTCCAGTACGCGATAAAAGATGAGATCGCCGGGGCGGGCCAAGCGAAGATCTCGTCCGAGCAGGTAGGCGTTTGTGCTGTGCAGGGTTTTGGCGTCGGCGAATTCTCTGAATGTGCCGTTCGTTAGATCGTCTGGCTGAAATGGACCGGGCCGGGTGCGAAAGAGATTCGCACCAAGCGGAGTGTTCGGGTAAGACCATTGCTGCACAGAGGTCAGGGCAGGCACGGAGTCAGCGGGGAACTGCGCATACCAGCGATCGTCGTGCAGGCGAAGAGCTTCACGGTAGGCGTAGCGAATGAGCGAGGCGCAGTCGGTGATTTCAGCGGGAAGCTTCGCGGGAGGCGTGTCGGCCGCGCGATCGGCAATGGCGGTGAACCAACGCCGAAAGGCTTGCCGGTCTGACTGAGCGTGGAGACGCATCCAGTCCGGCGTGCCATCGACCGTGGACAAATTGTCTGTTGCGAAAGTGATCGGCAGCCTCAAACGTTTTTTGCCGTCAGTCATCGTTAGCGTAATTGTGGCAGGCTGTACAGGTGCTCGTAAGAAGATCGTGACCGCTGCCGATGCAGATTCGTCAAGCCGCGTGCTGGATGCTGGGACACCAATGATGCCGAGTTTCTGCGTATCCGCTCCACGCAGCATTGCAATTCGATGTTCGCGGCCATCGGCAGGAAGCTGCGAAGCGAACTCGCTTACGGCTATATGCTCAGAGCGCCCGCGACAACCACTAAGGAGAATCGACAAGGTAAGAAGGAGGCGCTGCAGAATCCGCATGAAGGTGCCCTGAAAGTAGACGCATGAAGGGGACTACGCATGTCAAAGTGACACCGTCAACCTACAGACCGTAAGGCAGCCTGTTCCTTGCGACTTAACGAGCCGGAATCTCAGTGGGCGGACTCGCGGGTTGATCGCCGATCTCCTTTTGCATGATGTTCATCTGGCTTGTCGGTGCTCCCGCTGACTCGCCTTCTTTCGCCATTTCGTAGCCGTCGCGATCTGTCATTTCCATCAAAGCGCACAACTGATTGGCAAAATCGGGATGCAAGGCGTTTTCGGCATAGCGCCATGTCCAGTTACCGGTCGCTTCCGAGGGCTTGTTCATGCGAGCATCGCTGCCGAGGTGAAGGATGTCCTGCAGCGGAAAGATGCAAATGTTCGCAACGGAGCTCGCGGCGGCCTTGATCATTGCCCATACGATTTGCGTGTCGTGCTCCACGGGATGGAGATAGATTTCCACCAGCTTGCGTTCTTCAGGAGTTACGTTTTCCCGCCACCAGCCAAGAGTTGTGTTGTTGTCGTGAGTGCCCGTATAGACAACGGTATTTGGAACGAAGCGATGCGGAAGATAGAGATGCCCACCGCGATCCGCAAAGCCGAACTGCAGGATGCGCATCCCGGGGAGACCAAAGAACTCGCGTAGCTCGTCAACCTCAGGAGTGATGAGCCCAAGATCTTCGGCGATGAAGCGCAGCTCGCCGAAGATCTCCTTGATGCGATTGAAGAGGGCGTGCCCAGGCGCCTTAACCCACTGCCCATTCATTGCTGTGTCTTCATCGGCCGCGATCGACCAGTACGCTTCAAAGCCGCGAAAATGATCGAGCCGAATGACGTCGTACAGAGCAAGATTGCGACGAACACGGGCAATCCACCAATCGAATCCCCGCTCCTGAAGCACACCCCACTTGTACAGCGGGTTTCCCCACTTCTGCCCCGTGGCCGAAAAGTAGTCCGGCGGCACGCCCGAGACGCGTACGGGTCTGCGCTGGTCGTCCAATTCAAAGAGATCACAATGGGTCCAGACATCCGCGCTGTCATAGCTGACAAAGATGGCGATATCGCCCAGTATTTTGACCTTGCGTTCGGTGCAGTAAGCACGCAGAGCAGCCCACTGTTCGCTGAAGAAGAATTGGACCACCTGCTCGATCGCGAGTTCGCGACCGGACTCGTTCAGGAGGGCAGCCATGGCATCTGCGTCGCGAAGGGCATATTCCCTGGGCCATTGATTCCAGCTTGCGTAACCGAAGCGGCGTCGCAGCACAGAGAACATCGCATAGTCAGTCAGCCATGAGATATTGTCCTGGCAGAAGCGCTGAAACCGCTGACGCACATCGCCGTCTGCGCGGTCGAGGAAGTTTGCCGCGGCCTCTTCAATGAGCGGAATCTTCTTTTCGAAGGCGACACCGAAATCGCATGCCCCGCTATGGCCGGGGAGACCCTGAATACGCTCGGCGTTAAGCCATCCGGCGCTTACCAGTTGTTCGAGACTGATGAGAATGGGATTGCCGGCAAACGCGGAAAGTGCCGAGTAAGGCGAGCTGCCATAGCCAGTTGGATTGAGCGGAAGCACTTGCCACATGCGCTGTTTCGCGCGGACCAGGAAGTCGACGAAAGCATAGGCTGCAGGCCCGAAGTCTCCGACGCCACCATAGGACGGAAGCGAGGTGATGTGAAGCAGTACGCCGGAAATGCGTTCTTGTGAAGCCATTCCATCCTCCGGCGGTGTGCCGCCTTCATGGGGCTATGACGTGTGCAGGGCGGCAGAAGATGCCGTGCCAAAAAGAACACCCCGCTCACGCGGGGCGTCCCTTTAACTCGCTGTGGGAATCTATCGGGCCAGCGGCGACTTCTGCGCCTTCTTGCTGTAGATGATCGCGCCGTTCTTCTCGTACTTTTCCATAAGCGTGCCGATGAAGATACCAAAGGCTTCCTGTTTCTGTTGATCGAGCAGTTTGTCTTTCGTGGCAGCGAAGTTCTTCGCCATGTCGTCAGCACTCGGTTCCTGCTTGTCGACAACCTGCAACACGGAGCCGTTTGCACCCTGATTGATGGCATCGGAGATGCCGCCCTTTGGCAGCGTGAAAACAACAGACGCGGGCCCGGTGAGTGAGCCAAGGTCGGTGACCTGCGCATCGCGCCCAACGAGATCGCTGGTCTTGACCGGGATGTTCATCTCCGCGGCTGCCTTGCTCAAGTCATTCAGCACCTTTGCACGATCATCCAGCTTCTTGAGCTGCGTATTCAGCAACTCGGGGACGTGCTGTTGGCGATAGTCATCAAGGATGTGTGATTTGTAATCGCTAAACTCCGGCGCATGCGCTGGGTGAATGTCCTCGACCTGAAAGATCGCGTAGCCTGTGCCGGTTGTTGCCATCTGCGGAGTGGCATTCTTATCCGCTGTGAAAGCAGAAGTCAGCATGGCTGCAGCGGCAGGGAAGTTGGGGATGGTTGCTGAGCGTCCAATGTAGTCCGTTGACACCAACGGCAGATGATTGTCGGCGGCGGCCTTGCTCATGCCGTCCTTCTTGGCTTCGCCGACAAGCTGGTTCGCAAAGTTTTGTTCTGCCGCGCCCACCTTGCCCTGTTGCAGCAAGGTCACGATCTGGTCCTTCACTTCGGCGAGCGGCTTGGTGTGCGCTGACTGCTTCTCCTCAAGCTGAATGATGTGATACCCAAACTGAGTCCTGACGAGATCAGAAGTCTGACCGGGGTTCAAAGCCATCGCGGCTTTCGAGAACTCAGGGACGAAGAGGCTGCTGGGCTGCAGGCCAAGTTCACCGCCCTGATCTTTGCTGCCCGGATCGTCGGAATACTTCTTCGCAAGATCTGCGAAGTTGCCGCCAGACTTGATCTGCTTGAGAACGTCTTCCGCCTTCGCTTTGCCTGCTGCATCCGTCTTTGCGTCCGCACCCTTTGCAACAGCAATTAAGATATGGCGCGTCTTGATCTGCTCGGCGACGTTGTATTCGTCCTGATGCTTGCTGTAGTAGGCCTGAACGTCTGCGTCGGTGACTTGGGGTTTGCCGCCCGGCATGTTCGAAGCGTCGAAGGAGAAGTATTGGATCTTGCGCGTTTCCGGCACCGCAGTGGCATAGCGCGCCGCGTTGTTCTTGAAGAAGGCCTGGAGATCGGCGTCCGAAGGATTGATCGTCTTGCCCAGATCAGCGGCGGTGATTGTGGCGTAAGCAAATTTGACCTTCGTGCCCTGTTGCAAATATTCACTGCGAACGGCGCTATCCGGAACACTGACGCCGCCCGTAATCAGCGCTTGCAGGCGCTGTAACTCGATGTCAGCACGGACTTCGTTCTCGAAATCAGGCACTGACATGCCGAAGGCCGAGTTCACGAAATTCGCGTATTGGTCGTCGCCAATGTAATTACCGCCCGGAGCAACGTACTGCGCCAAAGGACCCTGGAGAAGCTCGTGCTGGACATCAGCTTTGCTCGCCTGGAGACCAAGGCGGTCCGCTTCACGCTCAAGCACCTTGCGCTCCACCATCTGCTGTCCTACGCGGCTGAGCAGAAATGGCATGTAGAAGTCAGGCAGATTCTGGCGTTTGAGCTGGCCTTGCACCTGACGCTGCACGTCCGCCATCTTGATCGGGGTGCTGTCACCGGTGATCCGTCCGAAGAAGCCCGGTGTTCGCACAGTTGCGAAGACGGTGGCGTCGTTCGCGGCGCCGTTATCAAAAATGCCGGGAACGAGAGTGATGACCATCGTGACGATGGCGGCGCCGATGATGACGGCAAAAACTGTTTTTTGAACACGGTTTTCTTGCTGCAGAAAGCGAATCATGCTGGTGTGGCGACCTTCAGTTTCGCACGCGTCGTTTTAGGATAGCCGCGTGTGCCCGGGATTTTTGCGCAGGAAAATATGCAGCGTCGCGTTGGTCGACGCACAAGCCTGCTTGCAGGGGCTCTTCCAAAGTATAAATCAGGCGCGAGGAGCGTTCCGCTCAGATGACGTTTACAAAAAAGTACCGCCGGAGAATTCATCTCCGGCGGATATAGAGGTTAGCTTACTCATTAGCGGTAAGGATAAGGAGCTGGTGGAGGCCCATAGTAGGGTCCATAAGGACTGTAATATCGGCGCGCAACCGGACGCACTCCCGGGATGGGACCAGCGGCGTACGCCAGGCGAGCCATCTCCTGCTGCGAAACGGTGGAGACGGTCGTGGGCTGAGCCAGGTGGAACGTGAGAATGGACTCCGGTGGAACAATGACACGACCGCCACCCGACGCTGCGGACCCGGCAACCCCGACCGCACCGCCGGCTGCCGCGCCGATGGCAGCGCCTGCGCCTCCGCCGGACACCCCACCGAGGATTGCGCCCAGGGCTCCGAGACCCAGAGCGCTATTTACGGTCGAGATTGTCTTGTCGCGTCCCTCACGATCCCAGGGAACGGAGACGATAGGGTAGACCTGTCCGCCGAGGACAAGACCATTCAGGGCTAAAGCAAGTTCGCCGCGGCCTTTGAGGGCACCCGCTTTATGAGCGTCCACGACCGTTCCCTGCACGGTAGCTCCGCGAGGAATCGCCACGGCTCCGCCGGACACGACATCATTTAAGACCATGCCTTCGAAGGGCGTACCAGGGGCGATGTGGTTGGAGTCGATGCCGCGATTGATGCGAACCTGTAACAGCGCACCGGGCGCGATGGTCACAATCTGGCCGGCCTGCTGGCTTCCTGGGCCCGATGGCGCGACTGTATCAGGATAGGGAGCATAACCGTTGCCATACATGGGCCGGCGTGGTGGCGCCGGTTGTCCATAGCCAGGCTGCGTTCCATTACCTGCATAGCCGGGCTGCTGGCTGTATGCAGGGGGTTGGGAGTACTGAGGCTGCTGCTCAGGATAGCTTCCCTGGGGGTAGTTCTGTGGTTGACCGTAGCCTGACTGCTGCTGAGGATAAGCGGGTTGTTGCGCTTGCGCCGCGGCCTGCTGATTGTAAGCCTGCTGTTGATTTGACTGCGGATGAGCCTGGTTCTGGTTGTCCGCCGCGGGCGCGCATGTGCCGTCGGACTGCAACTGGCAGTTTGGCGCACCCGTGTTTGCCTGTTGATCAGTTGCTGCCGAGGTCTGCTGGTCGCCCGATGCCGTGGACGGATCGCCGAGCGTCAACTGATCGACAACCTTCTTCACGCCGTCAGCACGCGCGGCAAGATTTTCCGCTTTCGTACGAAGCTCCTCGGTCTGCACCACGCCGGAAAGCGTCACAGTACCGTAAATCGTCGAGGACTGGATGCTCTGTGTAGAGAGCTCTGGAGCAGTGGCAAGCTGCCGGAGTACGTTGGATTCGATTTGTGCGTCGGGAACTATTTTGGTCTGCGCCCAAACGGGCTCTGCTACCAAGGCGAACATTGTCACCGCAAGAGCGGCTTTCACCGCGCGATGATCTCTCAAAAGACTCATGTTACTTATCCTCCGCGAGTCGCTGCTCCGCGCCGTAGGCAGTGAACTTCAGCTGCGGTGGTTCAGGACCCACCTGTAGTGAAGACGCAAACTTGAGAAAAAAGTTCCGGCCGAGACGCCCCTGCGAGGAAGGTCTCACGGCCGTAAAGTAGCTCCCACTTAGGAGCATGGTGCTCTTTGACTGATGGCAGCGAAGACTCTATAGTTAGAGATGCGGGGTGGAGCAGCCCGGTAGCTCGTTGGGCTCATAACCCAAAGGTCGTAGGTTCAAATCCTACCCCCGCAACCAATCGAATCAATCACTTAGAGAGAATCAAAAAACCGATTCACTCCCATTTACTCCCAATAAGAAAATTTGCACTTTAGGCGCTCGCCCGCAAGAGCTTGAGCACCATCGTGACTACCTTTTCATTGGCTTCCCTCTTCGACTCCGGCATCGCCTGTCCATACACATTCATCGTGGTCTGGATGGAGGCGTGACGCATGAGTTCCTGTTGGACCTTCATCGGTGCTTCGGTCTCGTCCAGCCATGAACGATACGTGTGGCGGAACGTGTGCCCAGCCGATGCCCCCGTACTTGCCGGAATCGGCGAGGATACAATGTTGCGCTATGGACAACTTGCCCGAAAAAGCCCTTGATGAACAATCACCCAAGTTCACTAGGCGGCAGCGCACGTTCGCCCGCATCTACATCGCTGTGACTTGCTTTGGCCTGCTCGGCCTTCCGATCCTGGCGTCCCATCTGGCGATACGGTATGGTTCGCCGCTGGCGCATCACATAGAAGTTCCCTGAATTACCATCATGGCCTGGTTCCTTCTAACGTGCTTACTCTACGGACCGACGCGACGACTCGTAGGGAACGGCTAAGATTTTCATTGCGCGAGGTCATGCCTGCAAGTGACCGCTGCCTTCAGTTTGGCCGATGGCCGAAGGGGATGGCGTCGAGCGATTGTCCGTCACGGCTTGTCTCTGCCTCGGGCACGAGGCTCTTGAGCAATGCATCGTCTGAGAAGATTGATGCCCCTAAAAGAATGTTCTCCTCCACGCCGTTGACGTTTGCCCGACGTATTGGGCAGAGTTAGGACACATAGAAGCATTGGCCTCGGTGATCGTTTGGCCGAAGCCAACATTCTTTGCATAGCAGGCGTAGTCATCCGTGGAGAGCTTGATCGACTGTCCGTGATGTCCGCGATTCAAGGTCAAAAAACCAGTTCCATGACTTGGCAGAGCCGGCGCATTTTCTTACGCTGTTTGAGGAAGGGAGTGGAACGCCATGCCTATCGATGAAGGTAAACGGCGCACGCTGAAGCGGCACATCTTGCCGGTGACGGTACTGTCGAGTGCCATGATCCCTGTGGCCTTCTTTACAAGGCACTTAGCGTGGCCGCTGCCTTTGGTCATCATCGGGGTCATGTTAGCAATCGTCCTCGCACTTGCCGTTCGAGCGTTCAAGTGGATCCGTGCAAATCGCGACTCATTGCAGTGACAGTTCCCTAGTTCCAAGCCGCCTTGGACCGCACGTTGTCGAACTGAAGGCGTCTTCTGTCTGCGGAGAACATCCCTTAGGCACAAGTACTGCGTCTGCACCTTCTTTCAGTCGGCGGGACAAAAGTCGAACGGACGAATGTAGTCATAACCGTTCAACTCTTACTAGCTCGACGTGCTACTGAACGCTGATCGGCGAAGCCGAGGCCGTTATTGGAAACACGGGTCGGAGCGCACTCCGAACAAACCGAAGCCTGTCCGAAAACGTACTTTCGGTACTTTTA
Organism: Verrucomicrobia bacterium Tous-C9LFEB; assembly: GCA_903970445.1. Lineage (GTDB taxonomy): Bacteria > Acidobacteriota > Terriglobia > Terriglobales > Acidobacteriaceae > Granulicella. The sequence goes on from CAJCIP010000060.1 coordinate 27,222, forward strand.
GTAGCCCCTTTGCTCATCGCAGTTTAAGCTGGACCCGATTCTTTGCGGAGAATCAGGACGGGGCCAAGCAGGCCTGAGGGAACTAATGGAGAGGACTTCTTGTAGGGGTTGTGGGCGGTAAATGTGTACTTCGATGTACTGCCGGGCTGAGCGTCACCGATAAGGCGATTTACCCACAAGTTCGCGACGCGTATTTCCACTGTGTTCGGGCCGGGCACCAAAATTCTGGAAACATCGATGCGGTATGGCGGTTTCCACACAATGCCAAGAGCATGCCCATTGACCTTCACTTCAGCCAGGTTAGCGACATCACCCAGATCAAGCAAAAGCGAAGCGCCGGAATGGAACCAAGTTGCAGAAGCATTGATCGTCTTTGTATAAGTTGCGTGACCTGAGAAGTAACGGATGCCCGGGTCTGCATTCTCACTCAATGAAACGAGTGCCGGCAACTCCGTACTTGGCGGAGCGCCACGGCCCGCTTCAAACAATACGTTCCAAGGGCCATAGATTGGAGCCAGCGTTTCTTCCCGAGCAGGCGGGATTGCAAGTAAGGATGACTGCGTCGGTCTGCGGAAGACGACGAACACAGCCTCATAGGGTTCCAGTGTCAAGGGGATCGAAGTTCGTCCATTTGCAATCCGATATGAAGTGGTTTCCATCATGCCGGTGTCGGCGTGCCACAACTCTGCTGCGCGGCCAACTACGCGGAACTCCGCCTGTATATTTTCACGATGACTCTTACGGTTATCTACGTAAAAGACATCGCCGTCGTCCAGCTTGCGGTGGACGAACAGAACCTCCGTGTCGGAGCTTGTTGAGGATGCTGGTTTTGCGTAGCTGAAGTCCTGGGTTATTGATAAAGAGTTCAACGCTTCCGCGAGCGGCATGCCGTGGAGGATGTGGCCTTTGCCGTACGAGCTCTTCGCCCCCCACATCTCGGCGGCAATGGCTTCGAACTGCTTGTCATCATCGGCGAGGCTTGGTGTGCTGATGGGCTTTTCTCCTACAACGACAGCGCCATCTCGCACAAGCCGTTGTATCGCGCGGAGGACGGGCAATGACATGTGGCTGCTGTACGGATCGAGGGCGAGGACGCGGTAATGCATACCGCTCTTCGTGGTGAGCTCTCCGTTCTTGGTTTCGAGCTCATGAATTAGCGCGTCGGCATTGATGTAATCGAAGTTGTACCCTTGTGGAACGGCGGGCGATTTGTTTGCAAAGATCGCTGTCAGGTTTGAATCCTCGCCGTAAAAGTAGGCGATGTCTGCGACAAAGCGGCCTTGCTGCAGCATCCAGGCACTTCGCGAGAGATACGTGATCCAAGGTTGCGCCTGCTCTGCCCAGTTCTCATTACGATTGAACCACTGGCCATAGGGGCCCAGGGCTAAGCCGGGCGCTTTTTCAATGAGCGGTTGATGGACTGAGCTATGAATCATGAAGCGATTCAAACCCATCGCTAATTCCTTATCCGCTGTGGGCTTGAGCGTGGCCGGACACCATCCCCACGGACTAGCGGCGGCGGTCAGCGATTCAGCGGCAACAATCTCCTTGCCGTAGATATGGGCAACGGAAGCGGACTCGCGGACATCGGCGTTGTAGCCAAACAGGTCTTGGTTTACACCAGGCCGTTGCGCCCACATGGCCGACATAGGAACATCAACCGCCCGCTTCATTTCCATGCCATCGCCGATGGTGGCGCGGCCGCTCTCATGCGATTCCCCGTACATGCCCATGCCGCGTTGATGCAGGATTGCCGCCAGCGTGCCGTAGTGGTTTTCAGCCACCAGATCTGCAATCGTCTTTCTTACATCCCAAAGAAAGCGGTCGCTGTCTTCCGCGCTGCTGACGATACGGCCAGTCATGACCGGGAGCCACGGCAGGGGATCATACCCGCGTCGACGCCTAAACTCTTGGACCATCTCATCAGTCCAGTTTTGTGTTCCCGCTTCCCAGCTGTCGTTGACGACGTACCGCAATCCGTTCTTGCCCATCAATCCGCCGGTGGCGTCCCTGTAGTTGTCGAGATAGTGATTGAAGTATGCCGTCACATCGGCGCGATTTAACTTGTCGACTTCAGGGCCGGTGGCTTCGGTCGGCGCAGGGTGATTGGTGATGCCTGTGAGGGAGTAGCCGAAGCGAAGGACGAGCCAGTGACCCGGCGGAGGTGTCCAGTCGAGCGTTCCGTCGGGATGCAGGCTAGCAGTGAGATTGACTACATCCGCTTTCTGAATGACAGATCCTCGATCAACCGGCTGCGTTGAAGAGCCATACAGATCTGGGATCGCGGCGAAAGCGGCTTTCTCTTCAAAACGATTGACGCGACCTTCCGTGTGCAGTTGCAACTCAGCGATATCGTGCGTCGTAACGGTTGGGAACTGGAATGGTGCGTCATCCATGTCGAAGGGCGGAGCCGATCCGCTCGTCTTCTCCGTAAAGGTCAACCGGAAATAGCGCGCAGTGCGCGGAGCGAAATCAAGGGTGTGCTGCACGGCGCCGAAGGTCGGAACGCGAACGATGGATGTGTAGAGGGTCCCGTCGTCGCTGGACTCAAGGACCGGACCATCGTTCGTTTCGCCGCCGAAAGCTGCGAAAGGATTACGGAACCCGCCGGGCGCGTAGGTGATGGCACGTATGGTCGTAGGCTTTCCGAAGTCGAACTGTACCCACGATTGTTTGCCAGGAGGAGCTATAGGAATGCTGACAGATTGATTAAGGTCGGCATCCCACAGAAGTTCCGCGTGAGGTATAGCTCCGCTGATACTGGAAACTTTGGGCTCCAGCTCTTCCATCGAGTGTCGATCTGACAGTTCGCGCACGGCGATAACGGCTACGTCTGAAGAAAAATCGACGGCCTTCGGCGCCTTGTCACTGCCTAACATGGCCATCGGGTCGGCCGCGGCAAGATTGCCAAAAGGGCCCGTCTGCGTGGGTGCGGGTGCGAGCCGCCCGTGAAACGGGACGCCGCCTTCGATAGAAGTTTCACTCCAGACCAGCTTCTTCATCGCCTGCGACGGTTTCACCCATGGGCCGCCACTTTCACTCCAGCCCGGTGAGCCTGCGACCGCCATTTCAAAGCCTAAGGAGTCACCCTTCTTGAGGGCTTGCAGGAATGCTTCTTTCCACGGAGGCGTCATGTAAATCAAGCGCTTGTCGACAACCTGCGGCGTACTAAGGGCTACATCGAAGTTCTGGAAACCGGCTATGCCAACTCGATGCATCCACTCCAGATCGAGGTCGATGCCTTCCGTGGTGACATTGCCGTTCATCCAGTGCCACCAGACTCGCGGACGCGCTGTATCGGGAGGATTCCTAAATCCCTCTTCGAGACTTGGCTTGGTTGAAACTGTCTGTTGACCGCGCGCTGGACGAGTCCATGACGTGATGAAGCAGGCGGTGATCGTCAGCACCGATAGAACACGACCCATGCGAGTAAAAGTTGGCAATCTCATTCTCCGACTTGTTATGTATTCGTTGTCCGGCGGTGTCAACCCGCTGGGGACTGCGTCAACTCTGCGAGGCTGCTACATCGTGCCTAGTGGAGCGGAAGGATTGTGATCAAGGGTTTTCGTCGAAGATCGCGACGACTCGAGAAAAACCGGCGGACGCACGTTTGATCTTTACTGGGAAGCAAGACACAGTAAAACCAACGGATGGCAACTGATCCAGATTGGCGAGTTTCTCAATCTGGCAATATGAGCGCTCGCGCCCAGCTTTATGGCCTTCCCAGATGATGGATGCGTCGCCTTCTGCTGCGAACCGCGCACGAGTAAAGGAGAAGGGTGCGTCCCAGCTCCAAGCGTCCGTACCGACGACCTTGACGCCTTGCTCCAGGAGCCACAGGGTAGCCTCGCGCCCAAAACCGCATCCCGAGCCAAGATAGGCTGGAGAACCATACGCGTCACCCGCTGATGTGTTCATCAGAACGATTTCAAGAGGACGCAATACATGTCCGATATTTTTCAGTGCCGCCTGCACCTCTGCCGCCGAAACGACATGACCCGATGGTGAATCGCGGAAGTCGAGCTTTACACCTGGCCGCAGGAACCAATCGAGCGGAGCTTCGTCGATGGTGATGGCAGGCTTGCCGCCGTCCATTGTGGAAGCGTAGTGCCAGGGCGCATCGATGTGGGTTCCGTTGTGCGTCGTGACGGACAAGCGCTCGACCGCCCAACCTTCGGAGTCTGGCATCTGGTGTGCCGAGAGGCCCGGAAACATAGCGACCATCTCCTGTACACCTTGCGCGTGATCTGCATAGGTGATGGTCGGGCCCAACCCGGGAGGATCGGCGGGAACATCGTTCTCAATAGCTCGCGAAAGGTCAAGAATCATGATGGATCAGTCCTTACTGCTCAGAGTTTGAACCTTTAGAGCGAGAGCGATGCTCGTGTCGCCGTCGATGCAAAGGCAACAAGAACGCAGTTCACGAGCACGCTAACTGCTGCAGGCTGGCGTCAAAATGCAACGCTGCCTCCGTTTTGGCAACAACCATATCCCGGGTCACGCCGGGGGCAAGCTCTATCACAACAAAGCCCGCAGCCGTTACATCAACCACGCATAGGTCGGTGATTACTCGTTTCACCACTCCGGCACCGGTTAGTGGCAACGCGCAACGCCGGAGCAACTTCGGCGCGCCGGCTTGTGTGGCATGCTCCATGACAACCACGACACGAGGCACCCCTGCCACCAGGTCCATTGCGCCGCCCATGCCTTTTACCTTTTTTCCGGGAATCATCCAGTTGGCGAGATCGCCGTTTTCAGCGACCTCCATTGCGCCGAGAATCGCAAGATTGATATGACCGCCGCGGATCATACCGAAGGAGTCGGCACTCGAGAAAGTAGACGCTCCTGGAAGGAAGGTGACGGTCTCCTTGCCGGCGTTGATCAGGTCGGCATCAACTTCTTCGCGACTCGGGTACGGGCCAATACCAAGCAAACCGTTTTCTGACTGAAGGATGACAGATACATCAGCAGGAATATAGTTCGCTACCAGTGTTGGAATGCCAATGCCAAGGTTAACGTAGTACCCGTCCTTCAGTTCGCCTGCCGCACGGGCAGCCATCTGTTCTCTTGTCCAAGCCACTTAGGCTTCCTTCCGAAGGGTGAGCTTTTCGATCCGACGTTCGGGCGCGGCATTATGAATCACGCGATGAACGAAGATGCCAGGTGTATGAATTTCATCGGGGTCAAGCTCGCCGACGGGCACGATGATCTCAGCTTCGGCAATCGTGAACTTACCGCAGGCCGCAACGTTCGGATTGAAGTTCCGCGCTGTCAGGCGATAGGCGAGATTGCCGTGAGCATCAGCCTTCCAAGCCTTTACCAAAGAAACGTCAGAGACAATGCTTCGTTCCAGAATGTACGTGCGGCCATCGAACGTTTTGTGCTCTTTGCCCTCGGCGACAAGAGTTCCCACGCCGGTAGGGGTATAGAAGCCGGGGATCCCGGCACCGCCCGCCCGCATCCGCTCGGCTAAGGTTCCCTGGGGACAAAGCTCGACCTCTAGTTCTCCCGAAAGATATTGGCGTGCGAATTCTGCGTTCTCGCCCACATAGCTGGAAATCATCTTGCGGACCTGCCGACTCTCGAGCATCAGTCCCAGACCCCAACCATCAAGACCAGCGTTGTTGCTAACTACCGTGAGATCTCTCGCGCCTGAAGCTCGCAAAGCCTCAATCAACACTTCCGGCACGCCACATGTACCGAATCCACCTACGGCCAGGAGAAACCCATCGTGAATCACACCGCTCAAAGCTTCCTGAGCGCTGTTGTAAAGCTTGTTCAAAGGAATGCACTCCTGACTACACAGTGGTTCGTCATACGCGCCTCGCACCGGCGCGGCTGACGACTATGCGCATACAATATGCTTTTTATCGATAGAAAGTCTATCGTCGAAGCATAGAGAGTTGGCAACGCATCATGCAAAGCTCGACGGCTCACTACATACTTCGAGAAACAATCATCAGCGTAATCATCAACACCGCGCTAAGCTGCATCTTCTTCTTTCTTCAATTTCATTCCCTCACCTCGATTTGCTGGACAGGTCACGGTGGCCTCGTGCGCGATTCGCTTCCACAGACTTTTGCCATCTCGCTTATGAGCGTTCTGGTGCCTACCCTCATCACCCGAAGGCGTGCGATTCGTGAAACTCTCCCGATGCCGGCTATTCCCCGTCGCATCACTCCCTCCAACGTGTTTCTTCGTGCGGTAGGGGCCGCGGCGATGATCGCATTCTGCGGGTTTGCTGCGACGTATGTTGTGTGTGGCCATGAGACATCAGGCATCAGCTTCCGGTCCGCGCTTGCTTTCAAGTGCGCTTATGGGGCCGCGATTGCTCTGATCGTCACGCCACTCGCGGTAGGGATGGCGTTGCACGATGTTGCTTTGGGTAAGAAGTAAAAGTTCCCAGTGAAGGCGCCGCGCCATCAGGCCGATTTCGTTGCCTTGCCTTTAGGAAAGTCATCCGGAAGATTGCTGACGATCAGCTCAAGGTGTCTACCGAGCTCTTCGCAAGCAGCCTTTTTCTTTCGACTCAAAACGACGTCGGTAAGAATCTCGTGGCGGCTCAGAAATTCTTCCCGAGTAGTGGGTGCTTGAAAGACAAGCAGCCTGTATCGTTTGGCGAGATCGTAGTACGTTGCCTGCAGGCTGATCAGGCGGGGTGAGTTGCAGTTTGCAATCAGCGCCCGATGATAGTCCTCGTGCATGCCATCTGATGACGGATTAAGAGCGTTGTGTGCGGGGTCCTGATGTAGCAAGGCGTGCCGCAATCGCGCCATCTGCATGACGATCTGCTCTTCCCACTTTCGGGACGCGTTTTCAATGGATAGCTCGAGCGCCCTCTGTTCAATCAGTTTGCGCACCGACGTGATTTCGTTGATGTCCTCGAAGCTGACGGAAGCCACCCGGAAGCCACGCCGACTCTCGTTCGTAACAAACCCGATGGCAAGCAGCCGCGTAAGAGCCTCGCGCAGGGGGGACGCGCCCATGCGGTACCGCTCCTTCAACTCGTCAATGCGAAGCTTGCTGCCCGGTTGCAGGCGGCCGTGCACGATGTCGTCAAGCATCAGATCGGCAACCGATTCAGTAAGCGTCGCCGGGATGGTACTGGACGAAGACTCACGAACAGACGCCGCATTGTATGTTGCCAAATCCCGCACGGTATTTCTCCGACTCATTCATACCACGAAGTGGAGGAGGCGGACAGCGCTTGAACACTGGTGACGATGCATTCTGCTGTACGGCATAAGCAGTGGCGACATTCCACATGCAATCACTCGGTCAAAGTGTTCAGGCGTACTCGTTATGGCTGGCCGGCACAAATGCAGTAAGGGGCTACCTTCCCTGCGAATGTCTCGAATTGTATGCAGTTTGCAATCAGATGTTGGCCTCCATGATGAAGCAGGAGACGCGGAGCTCGCCAATTTGCAGTCTTTGTTAAACGAGATGACATCGCCTTGCGCGAGATGACAGCGCAATTGTATGCTGCAGCGGAAGCCGGAAGGTCCATTTGGCGCTCGCAGCAGCATCCCCGAAGACGATGTCACAGCAAAGCGCTGCATTGCTGCGTCTGCGTGAACTCCTGCTGAAGGGTGCGTTCACGGCCGGCACTCGCCTGGCCGAAATCCCTCTCGCGAAGCGTTTGCAGGTTTCGAGAACACCTCTTCGCCTGGCTCTTGTTGCGCTGGAACATGAAGGCCTTGTACAGGAGCATCCGACGCGCGGTTATGTGGTGCGACAGATTCTCCGGAAGGATATTTTCGAGACGATTGAGATCCGCGGCATGCTGGAAGGAATGGCCGCACGCCTGGCAGTAGAGCGAGCAGACCGAGAGTTCCTTGGCCTGGGGAATTTGCGGCGTTCTGTGAATGCCATTGAGATCGCCCTCAAGACCATTGACACCGACACCGCCGGTGCCTTCAACACCTATATCGAACAGAACCAGCTTTTTCACCAGCATTTGATTGCCCTAGCGGGCAGTCAAACGCTCGCGCGAGAGATTGATCGCATAACAGGTCGTCCGTTCGCCGCTCCCAGCAGTGGGTTCATCAGTGCACAGGTGGATTTGCCGCGGAGCCGACACGTTTTGCGGATGGGTCATGACCAACATGTGGCGATCGTTGAAGCTCTTGAGCGACGTGAAGCCGCAAGGGTAGAAACGCTTATGCGTGAACACGCCCGCCTGGCGCGACTCAACCTTGAGATCGCGCTTGATGAAAATGTCAGGACGGCATCTGTACCGATGCTGCGCTTGATTCGTAACGGTGAGGCCGCATGACTGCATTGCGGGATGCATGGATTGTTGATGGGGTGCGCACGCCCTTCGGTCGGTACGGCGGCGCGCTTTCAAGCGTACGCGCCGACGACTTAGCGGCACTCGCAATCCGTGCCCTGCTTGACCGCAATCCGAAGCTTGATCCGGTGCAAGTTGACGACGTCGTTCTTGGTTGTGCAAACCAGGCTGGCGAAGACAACCGCAACGTCGCGCGAATGGCTGCTCTGCTGGCGGGTATGCCGCACGGGGTTTCAGGAACGACGATCAACCGTCTGTGCGGGTCTGGCATGGATGCGGTGGCGACGGCGGCACGCACGATAAAGACGGCTGAGGCGGAGTTCATGATCGCGGGCGGCGTAGAGAGCATGACGCGCGCACCATTCGTGATGGGCAAGCCGGATGCTGCGTTTGGGCGCTCACAAAAGCTCGAAGACACCACGCTCGGCTGGCGGTTCGTCAACCCCCTGATGAAGGCGGCTTATGGCGTGGACTCAATGCCGGAGACTGCGGAAAATGTCGCAACTGATTATGGAATTTCGCGCGCCGATCAAGATGCCTTTGCTCTACGCAGTCAGCAGCGAGCGGCACACGCCAGCGCAAACGGCTGGCCGGCTGAGGAGATCATTCCGGTAGCTGTGCCGCAACGGAAAGGTTCGCCCGTCATCGTGCCCGCCGACGAGCATCCTCGACCGGACACGACGCTGGATGGCCTGTCTCGACTGAAGCCGGTCGTTCGAGCTGATGGCACCGTGACAGCCGGTAACGCAGCCGGATTGAATGATGGAGCGGCAGCGTTGTTGCTTGCATCTGAACAGCAAATTTGTGCCCTCTCCATCCAACCACTAGGGCGAGTCGTGGCCGCAGCGACGTCCGGTGTAGAACCTCGAATCATGGGCATGGGTCCTGTACCTGCGGTCCAAAAGGTCCTGGCGCTCACGGGCATGAAGCTCTCGCAGATGGACGTCATCGAACTGAATGAAGCCTTCGCCGCCCAGGCCGTAGCAGTCCTGCGGCAACTGGGAGTGCCGGAAGATGCTGATTACGTCAACCCGGGCGGAGGTGCGATTGCGCTGGGTCATCCTCTCGGGGCTAGTGGTGGGCGCCTTATCCTCACGGCCTTGCGACACCTTAGGCGCAACGGTGGACGGTATGGACTGTGCACCATGTGCATCGGGGTAGGCCAGGGAATTGCTCTGGTCGTGGAGCGCCCATGAACGAGTGCCAAACTTACCCATCACCCTTCCGCAAACATAAGCAGGGCACGCAGCCGGATCATCTCCATGCCGGCTACGTATCGAGCATGAAGCGCGCTCCGCTTCAACCCCTCGTGACCATTACGCCAACCTTATCGGAGTTGACCGGGCCGCTTTTTGGCCGCGATGAAATCGTCGCAGGTGAATGCAACATGACACGGTCGGCAAATGGCGGCGAGGCACAGGGCCAGCGTATCGCTGTCAGCGGACGGCTGTTGGATGAAGGTGGCGCACCGATTCGAAACACGCTCCTAGAAGTTTGGCAAGCAAACGCGGCCGGACGCTACCTGCACAAGTGGGACCAGCATGACGCTCCTCTCGATCCGAACTTTAGCGGAGAGGGCCATGTATTGACTGATGACTTGGGCCGTTACAGCTTCGTGACGGTGCAGCCTGGATCGTATCCATGGGGCAATCACCACAACGCCTGGCGCCCGGCGCATATACACTTTTCGGTCTTCGGCCCCGCAGTCTGCACACGCCTGGTAACGCAGATGTACTTCCCGGGCGACCCTCTGTTGCCCTTCGATCCGATCTACAACTGCACCGCAGATTCTGCTGCGCGAGAACGACTCATCTCGCGCTTCGATTGGAATACAACGATCCCTCAATCCACTCTGGGCTTCGTCTTCGACATTCACCTGCGCGGCCGTTACGCCACCCCTATGGAAGAAGGGCACGATGATCACTAAGCCCTTCATGCCGGCGACAACGTGGCAGACGGTGGGGCCCTTCTTCAGCATCGGGCTGGAGCGCCTCTATCGCGCGGACATAGCCGGCGCAGGCGTCGATGGAGAGCGCATCCGTGTTGCAGGGCGGCTACTTGACGGCGACTATAACCCAATCCCTGACGCCGTCGTCGAAGTCTGGCAGGCTAACGCACATGGAAAGTATGCGCATCCTGGTGATACCCAAGACAAGCCTCTGGAACAAGGCTTTCGCGGGTTTGGCCGCATCGCAACGGACGACTTGGGCGAATTTCGCTTCTCAACAGTAAAGCCAGGTTCAGTGCTTACGCAGTCAGGAGAGCCGCAGGCTCCTCACCTGGTTGTCAGTCTCATGATGCGCGGCTTGCTGCGAGGTCTTGTGACTCGGGCCTACTTTCCCAACGAGGGATTGAACGCTACGGACCAGGTTCTCCAATGTGTCCCGCCAGCAAGGCGTTCTACACTCCTTCTTTCGTCGCTTGTGGAGAACGACGTTCCAACCTTCGGCTGGACCATTCACATGCAGGGACCGAGCGAGACGGTGTTCTTCGACTTCTAACTATGCCGACCCTTTCAGCCAACGATTGCATCTTCCGTTCTCCCCGTGGTATCGCGCTCTTCAGCGAAGAGGCGCAGTTGCGCGCGATGCTGCATGTGGAGTCGTCACTTGCCGCAGTTGAGGCGGAACTAGGGGTTATCCCGCGCCAAGCAGCGGCAGAAATTGCGAAGTGCTGTAACCCTGCGCTGTTTGACCTCAGCACGTTGAACGCGGAGGCGCGTCAGGCCGGTAATCTTGCCATTCCGCTGATCAAGAAGCTGACTGCTCTTGTAAAGGAGCGTGATGCCGCCGCGTCAGGATACGTCCACTGGGGCGCAACCAGCCAAGACATTCTGGACACCGCGCTCGTCCTGCAGCTGCGAGAACAGTTCCGCTATGTCGAAGAGTTGATCGAGAACATTTGCGCTGAACTTGCAACACTCGCCGAACGATACCGCAACACGCCAATGCCGGGACGTACATGGATGCAGCACGCGGTGCCCACTACCTTTGGTCTGCAGGCCGCCACCGCCCTCGATTGCCTGATGCGCCATCGTGACCGGCTCGATCAACTCCGTGAGCGAATGCTCGTTGTTCAGTTCGGCGGCGCGGCAGGCACTCTGGCTTCACTCGGGAACCAGGGATTGAGCGTGGCAGCGGCGCTGGCAGCGGCCCTCCATCTTGCGCTGCCGCTGACAGCATGGCATGCTTACCGCGACCGGCTCGTCGAGGTCGCTGCCTTTCACGGATTGCTTGTAGGTATGGTCGGCAAGCTGGCGCGTGATGTGTCTTTAGGTATGCAGACCGAGGTGGCTGAACTGGCGGAGCCCGTTGCCGAAGGCCGCGGCGGGTCGTCCACGATGCCACACAAGCAGAATCCTGTCG
>CAJCIP010000061.1 GCA_903970445.1 Verrucomicrobia bacterium Tous-C9LFEB
AAACGCCTTATTTTTGGAAGGTGTCATCTCGACCGAAGGCGCAACGCGCCGTAGCGGAGAGACCCCTGTATTTCGCATCCTGAGCCGCAGCTTACAACTTGCCCACGCCGTCATCTCGACCGTAGAGAAGCGGAGTGGAGAGACCTGCAGTTCGCCTCATGAGTCACAAACGCCCTATTTTTGGAAGGTGTCATCTCGACCGAAGGCGCAACGCGCCGTAGCGGAGAGACCCCTGTATTTCGCATCCTGAGCCACAAGCTCCCAACTGGCTCACTAGTCACCTCGACCGGACCCTGAGCTCGCGAAGGGGTTAGTGGAGAGACCCCGTATTAGGTCTCCGAGACAAACAAAACCTATCCCAGCACCACCGGTTCCCGCTCCAGCCTCACCCCAAACTTCCGCTCAACACCAGTAACGATCTCATCCTGCATCCCCAACACATCCGCAAACGTCGCCCCGCCACGATTGGTCAGCGCCAGCGTATGCCGGGACGAAATCCTCACCGGCCCGCTGCCGTACCCCTTCACAAACCCAGCGCGCTCCAGCAACCAAGCCGCCGCCAGCTTAGTTTTGCCAAACCCGGCATCCCATTGCGGAACCGCATCCACCGCGACGCACGCCGCACCCGCAATCGATGGCAACAGACCCACATCCACCACGGGATTCTTAAAGAACGACCCTGCACTCCGTGTATCGGGATTTCCCTGCTCGATGACCATGCCTTTAACGCGACGAATATCACGGACCGCATCGGCAACTTCCTTCAGGCTCGGCGTGCTTTGGCCCACGAAACGCTTTTGCAGGTCTGCATAACTAAGCGTTGGCGCGCCGTGCTTCGCGAGCTCAAACCGCACGCCCGTCACGATGTAACGCCCGCGTTCTGTCGTATTGAAAATGCTTTCCCGGTACCGGAAACCACAGTCCCAGCGATGCAACTCCACCATCTCGCCGGCCCGCGTGTCGAAGGCACGCAAGGAGGCAATTGTCTGCGCGACTTCCTGACCATAGGCCCCCACATTCTGCACCGGCGTCCCGCCAACACTTCCAGGTATCCCCGCCAGGCACTCCATCCCGGCAAATTCGTTGTCCACGGTGCGCTCGACAAAGGCATCCCAGTCCTCTCCCGCGCCAACGTCGAAAGCCTCGCCATCCTGCTTCACGCCGAGAATGCCTACCTTCAAGATCAGCCCATCGAATCCTTCATCCAGGATCAGCAGATTGCTTCCGCCACCCAGCGGATACAGCCGGACTCCTCGCTGCGCAGCCCAGCCCACCGCCTCCGCAACATCCGCTTCGCTCTTGGCTTCAACGAAGTAACGCGCAGGTCCACCGATACCAAACGTCGTGAACTCCGCCAGCGGTACCTTTTCCAAAACTGTCACGTTTTTCAGGGTAACCGAGTCGTTCCCCACACCGGAGACCGGCGCTTCACGTCACCTGAAACCATCCGCACCTTGACAGGCACGATAGAATCTAATGAGAGAAGAAACTTCAGTTTGACCTGCACAACGTTGCACTGGGTCCGAACCTAAGTTATTTCTTATCAAGACTTTGAGCCAAAAAGTACGGGGGTGGGTAGGTCCATCCCGAGACGGACCGGAACGAGGTCCCGCACCACCAGGAGAAGAAATGTACCCAGAACTCATGCTGATTCCCATGCGCGAAGAGCTCACCAAAGCAGGCGTCGCGGAGGCGCGCACCGCTGCCGACGTTGACCGGGCCGTCTCCCAGCCCGGCACCACCATGCTCGTCGTGAACTCCGTCTGCGGCTGCGCCGCCGGCAAGATGCGTCCTGGTGTACGCCTCGCCCTGCAGCACGCCAACAAGCCCGACCACGCCGTTACTGTCTTCGCCGGCCAGGACCGCGAAGCCACCGAGCGCGCTCGAAGCTACTTCCAGGGCCACCCGCCCACATCGCCCGCGATCGCGATCTTCCGTGACGGCCAGCTCGCGTATCTCATGCAGCGCTCCGCAATTGAAAGCTCCACCGCTCCGGCAATCGCTCAGGAACTCGCTCGCGCCTTCGACGCCTACTGCGCTAAAACAACGGCCTAGCCTCTACCGCAACTGCTCCGGACAAAGGACGGCGGAAGCCGTCCTTTGCTCTTTCTGCATGAGCGTTTGTTAGCCTTGCTCCATGACGTCAGCAAACGGTGACAAGATGCTTCGCGTGGCGGTGCTCGGTACCGGCAAAATGGGTGGAATCCTCGTGCAGGGCTTCCTCAAAGCCAAGCTCTTGCCCGCAGAGAACATCTTCGCCACCGTAGGCCATGCCGAACGCGCAGCCCGGCTTTCGAAAGAGCTCGGCATCAGTGTCACCACAGACAACGTCGAAGCAGCCAAGCAAGCTGACGTAATCCTGCTCGGCGTGAAGCCCTTACAGGTCGCCGATCTGGTCAAACAGATCCAGCCATCGCTGACAGCCGGCAAACTGCTCATTTCCTTCGCCGCATCCGTGAAGACCAGCGCAATCGAAGACGCCGCTCAACGAGACATCGCGGTCATCCGAGCAATGCCAAACACACCGTCGATGCTGGGTGCAGGCATCGCCGCCCTCTGCCGCGGACGCTTCGTCAGCGACGAACAACTCGAAATCGCGCAAAAAATTTTCTCCACCGTCGGACGCACCGTCGTCGTGGACGAGAAGCACATGGACGCCGTTACCGGCCTCTCAGGCTCGGGACCGGCATTCCTCTACATCATCATCGAAGCGCTGGCCGAGGCAGGCGTGAACGTCGGCCTGCCCCGCGACATCGCAACGCAACTCGCCGCGCAGACCACGTACGGCGCAGCCCGGATGGTACTTGAAACCGGCTCACATCCTGCCCTGCTGAAGGATGAAGTCACAACGCCCGCCGGATGCACAGTAGACGGCATCCTCGAGCTGGAAGAGGGTGGCCTCCGTGTGACTCTCATCAAAGCCGTAAAGCGGGCAACGATGCGTGCGAAAGAGCTTGCCGGCTAGCTGCACCTGCCCGGCGACTATCATGGAGTCATGCAGTCAGTCTTGCGCTTCCTGAAGCAAGGACGAGGTCTACCAACGTTTGCCGCAGCAACAGTAGCGGTGATGGTGATCGTCATCCTGTGGGGAGCCGTGGTCCGCGCCACCGGTTCAGGCGCAGGTTGCGGAGCCAACTGGCCCCTCTGCAATGGCGTTGTCTTTCCCCTGCACCATCCACGCCTTGCCACCGTGATTGAGTTCACGCACCGCGCGACTACTGGTGTCTGCTCTACGCTGTACCTGATAGTTCTTGCCTGGATCTTCTTTGCAAGGCCCGTGGGCGACCGCGCGCGCAAAGCAGCTGTATGGTCGGGCCTGCTGATCGTAACCGAAGCCCTGCTCGGCAGAGCCTTGGTTCTCCACGGATGGGTTGACCGCAATGTTTCCGATATGCGCGCAGTGATGCAGTGCATTCACTTCACGAACACGCTGCTCTTACTCGCAGCATTCACGCTGATGTGGTGGTGGGTGCGCGAACGAAGTGAGGAACAGAAGGTTGATTCGCTAACAAGAACGCTTGCAGCTGCTTCAGTGCTCACCACCATTCTCGTCGGCGCCACGGGCTCTGTTGCTGCACTCGCGGACACGCTGTTTCCCGCCGCCTCGTTGCGTGAAGCCCTTGCTGCCGACTTCTTGCCGACAGCGCCGCTGCTGATACATATGCGATGGCTGCATCCAGCATCATCGGTGATTGCGATATTGTTTGCGTCCTGGCTTGCGCTTCGTGTGCGCACGTTGATGAGTCGCCGGCTGCTACTGCTGATCGCCGCGCAGGTTGCGCTTGGAATACTTGACGTCTTACTCATGGCGCCCACTTGGATGCAAGTGCTTCACTTGCTCGGCGCTGATCTCTTCTGGATCAATCTCGTGTGTTTGTCTGCGGAGGTTCTTACGTCCAGAAAGCAGCCATACAGAGTGCTCATCCCGGAGACGGTTTGAGGATCTGGCGTCCCCGACAGGATTCGAACCTATGTTCCCGCTTCGAGAAAGCGGCGTCCTGGGCCACTAGACGACGGGGACGCAAATACCAGTCTGCGTCGAATGCTGATCTTCATTGGTTTACGGAACGGCTGTTCAGATACGGTCAAAGCCGAAAACACAGTGGAAGATTTGGCGACCGCAACGAGATTCAGACCCGTGTTACCACCGTGAAGGGATGCCTTCTGGTGTCTCTGATTCTAACCCAGTGGCGCGATTGGCTTCGGAGGGAAGTTTCGACCTCTGAGGAAGCTTTATTGAACCCTTATGGAACCCACGTTGCGCGTTGTCGCGCAGCGTGGGTCTGCTTGGTCCAATGTTCCTCTCGTCCCGTAGAAGAACCTCTACCGCGACACGTACTTTGAAGGGAAGCACATGTCAGAAGCGCAAGCCACAGGCCGCACCAGGCGAACGCTCGGTCTCCTTGCTGGCCTCGGCGCGCTCACCCCACGTATTGTCCCCTGATTGCTGCTGGGCCCGTCATGGCTGTTAGAGGTCCGCAAGAAGGGAGGTCGGAACGTGTCAGCGAAGTCAGACGCGAAAGACTTCGATACCCGAATTTACAAAGGGTTCTAACTGTGCCTCTGTAGCTCCGCTGTCGGTGACAATTGCGTGGAGGTTCTGACTCCTGCAGATGCGCCAGCTACCAACCTTGCCGAACTTTGTGTGATCGACCACAGCAATGCGACGGAGTGAGTGTTCCGCCATGGCACGAAGAAGCTCCGCCTCGTCCTGATCAAAGGAGGTAGCTCCCCATTCAGGGTCCAGACCGTCCGCTCCGACGAACAACGTGTGCACAGAAACATTTTCGAAGCTGCGTATCGCGTGGGTCCAACCAGCGAGAACCACTTCCCTTGGAGGTTGACGCGGCGGAGCAGGTGCCGGGCGGCTATCGCGGCTGCTATGGTTGCCCCCCAGGGAACCACAATCGTTGATTGCAAAAGGGATATCGTCTTTTCCACAGCTTTCCCCAAACCTTTCCCCATACGCGAAATGATCATGTGAATCCCGATCTGCGGCATACTTCTTCGGGCTTCTTTGGACTTACGCTGTTTAATGGACGGAGCGGGTGCGAGCGGAATCCAACTCCTACACTTTCGCCAGCAGTTCTACGAAGACCCCGAACCGTGACTCAATCTCCGTAGCCGAAGTCGTCGAATAGCCAAGCTCCTTCGCCAGCGCTTCAAGCTCCGGCTTCCAATCCGCTGCGATCCGAACAGTCGGCGGAAAGGCATGGGTAGCGCGTTCCTCGAACACCTGTTCTGCCGCCGCTCGGACTTTCTTCGCGTCCAACTTGCCAAGCATGTCGATCAACAGAATGTCGAGAACGTCTCGGGCGCGGCCCGCCGAATATGGCCCAGTGCAAGCGTGCAGCTTTTGGGCAACCTGCTCGCTCAGATTGAGGCAACGGATCGGTGACGGGACGCGCAACCCCATCGCGGCAAGTCCTCGAATTGTTGGTACAACAAGTTCCACCGCACCCCGGCCAGATGGTCCCAGATCAACGTCGATGCTTTGCCACGCGCGGGTTCGGTATCGGATGGCGAGTTCTAGTCGAACGGCGTCCACTTTGTCCATGTTCAAGGGCTTTCCTTTCAAGAAAAAAGTGAAGTCATCGAAGCCAAGCGCGACGGCATCCTGAAATGTCTGTAGCCGCTTTGTCCGTTCGACCGGTACACCGATGTCGATGTCCTTTGTCGCTCGTGCTCCCTCGGCAAATCTGAGTTCGAGGGCAACACCGCCTTTCAGGTCGTAGCTGTCGAGAATACCTTCGCTCACCGCTCGCTCAAGAACGCCGCAAAGAGCGAGAAACGAAACCCAGCGGCGAAGACGCTCCTGCGCAATTCCCTGTTCCTTGGCGACTCGGGCCAGTGTCTTTTCGAGGCGCTCAACTGGCTGCGGCATCATTCACCTTCACATGGTTTCCGTTCGTTAAAGGTGAGAGCAAGGATGAAGTCCGAGTAATGGATCTCCGAAGGCTGCTTGCTTCAGCGTTGTTGAGTAGCCCCTTGCGAAGGGCGTCGCTGACGGATTGCCGAGCGACATCGGTTCGGCGTGTCGCCAAGAGCACGTCCATAATGCTGCGGCTCACCGTGGTAACGGGGAGACCTTCATGTTCCCCGATGTCGTCGGAAGAAAGATTGGCCCTATGGATCGCTACCCACTTCGGACACTTCCGACGCAATCTTGCCGAGGTAGGCACCGTTAGATTTACGCGTGATGGGTTCGCATCGGATATGCCATAGAGCAGCAACGCCGTCTCGTGCGACAGGGCAATGTCTTCTGGCCCCTGGCTGGCCTTCGCCCACAGCACGGTCTCGCGATATTGAGCAAGACGGTCTGCCGGGTAATGAGCAATACGATAGACACCCCTCGTCATGCGTTCCAACCGCCCACGCTGCGCTAGACGAACCAAGACGGAATCCTGTATGCCGGCGGCGCGCGCCTCTTTCGACGTGAGCAGGCCATCATGCTCTTCGGCGAGTGTAAATATTTCGTCCATGCGGGTGCGCGGCATGTAGTCATCCTGCGCCAATGGAACCAACTTGTCAATATAGTTCCATTGTTGAATGATAATGACATGCAAAGCGATTGAGCTGGACACCTCATTTATCAACTGAAAGCTACTCTAACCCGGACGGATCACAGCGGTTTGAATCGGAATAGCTGACGGCGACATCTCTGTACTGTACGGTACTGTTTTATGAGATCGCAGCAAGAAAGGATTCGCCATCAACTATCAACGTCCTCACGCAACCCTCTCCGGAATCGCCCTTTGCATGGTGTCAGGCATGTCGGCACTCGCGCAATCTGAAATCCCTGCAAAAACGTCGAATCTGCCAGGATACGACGTGACACAGATTATGGGCCTACCCGACGCTAAGCCCAATATCAGGGGCCAACTCACCCTTTCGGATACGGAGTTGTCGTTCAGGAATCCCGACTTCAGAGCGGAGATTCCTTTCGCCCTGATGGTGAAAGTATCCATCGGGAGCGAACGGATTGAGACAGGTGGAACAACAGGACAAATCATGCGAAAGGTGATTCCTTACGGCGGAGGGATGGCCCTGGCAACCGTCACGCAGAAGTCCGCCGACCTTCTCACCATCGAATACCTGGACATGGAGGGTAGAGACCACGGGGTCGTCTTCTTTGTACCGAAATCCGCCGCAAAAACTCTCAGCGATCAAATCTCTCCACAGCTATCGCGCACCAAGCCCCCGCTGCCGCCTGCCTGCGTGGAAGGGCCTTCGAGTCCTACCTCTGTTGTCGTTGAGCCCATCACGTCTCGTGGCCTGGAACTGCCCGCGGAATACCGTGTGTTGCTCTATGAAGGTCTCATCGACGAGCTGCGCGATAGCAAGAGTGCATTGACCTATAGCCGCGCGAGCAATTTCAATGACGCAGCCAATTGCTCGGGGATCAAACTGAAGATCACTGTCACTGGTTTCAACAAGGGTAACCGGGCGCTACGCGCCTCCACGGGGCCAATCGGGCTTTTCGTGGGTAAGACTTCAATCTCTTTTCATGTAGAACTCACGGCCGCCGATGGGCGCAGCGTCTTGTCCGAGGACATGAGCAACAGCAAACGAATGGACACCGAGAGTTTAGGAGTGGCCAAATCAGTCGCAAAGGCAGTATCGAAAAAGATACGTAAATTGCCTGCAATGAAGCCGCGAGCTGACCTCGGAAGTGCAGACAAACCAGTTGTCCCTAGAGCAAGTTCATTCGCTCTGTAGTGCATGCTTCTCATTGATCGCGCTCAATCTTGTCCTCGGCGCGATCAATGACGTTTGTTGTTTTCCGGGAAGACTGTCATCATCTCTCGCCCAAGCACGACACCGTCATCGCGCCCGTCGCGAAAGTCCATACCGCTGCACTATCGGCCCACCGCCCGGAAACTCAAATGCATTACCCACGGGACGGTGATGTCACTCAACTAATTTGAATGTTGTACCGCGAAATAGCCTCTTCCGTGGACATCAAATCATGGGTTATGGGCAGTCCCTGCTCCCGCCATGCGTTGAGGCCGCCCGCAAGCACCTCAATTTTTCGGACACCATGCTTTTTCAGTTCGAGCGCCACACGAGTGCTTCTGAAGTGGCTAGGAGAGGCACAGTAGAGAACAACATCGAGGTCGGAAGGAAACAGAACATGCTCGGCCCCGCGAACCTTACTGGGGTCCATCCGAACGGAAGTCGGAATTCCTTCGGCACCTTCGGTGCCTTCCTCATAACGCAGGAGGTCGAGGATAAGGGTCTTTTCACCACTGCTGATCTTCTGCCACAGACGACTTGGCTGGATTCTGTGTAGATGGAGACTGCGGCTCACCGGAAGGAACTTCAACGTATGCCAGATCATATAGATGACTAGAGGTATACCGAGTCCCGCCGCAAGGACTCCGGCGAATCGACTTACCACAACAGCGATGCTGTTGAGCTCGCGGCTGAACAGAAGACCTGTGCCGGCGTAGGCTGCTGCCCAAAGCGCTGAACCAACGGTGTCGAGAGCAGGAACGCAGAAAAGCTGCTTCCCGACATTCCTGCTAATGGTGGCGCGACCGCGTCAATGCCCGGAATAAACTTGGCGACGAGCAAACAGCGAAGGCCATACTTCTCGAATGTGCGTTTCGTCTTGCGAATCTGCTCATTTGGGTCAACAGAGAAGGCGGCTAACAGACGGAGTACGCGCCCCCCTTGTTTCCGTCCAATGAAAAACCATGCCGTGTCTCCCAACAAGCAAGCGCCAATTGCCAGCGCCAGAACACCTGGGAAACTGAGTTGTCCTGTGTGACAGAGCGCGCCGGCCGCAAGTAGAAACAGAACTCCTGGAACTGGCATGGACAGTTGGTTCGCAAAAACGGCAAAGAACAAGACGGGATAGGTTGTCAGAAGAAGATAGTGATTCATGAGTCGGTCACCTGCCAGTGTTTGTGATTATTTCTTCTGCTGAGGGAGAAGAAGGATGGAAGCACCATCCCAAAGGTTCTTGCCCGATGATTGGGGAGGCCTTGAGTTGAGTGAAACAACACCGATGTCGTTTGAGTGCAGATGGAAGTGTTGAACGAGATAGTGATCAACGAGGAGTGCGCGTTCGCTTGAGAGGGTCATCTGCGTTGCCGCGTCAGCGTCGTTCGAGTAACCCTCAACGATGATGGGCTGCATGAGGATCGCATCCTTCACATTGCCAACGATCTGATCGATCTGCTGCTTGCCTGCGTCCGACAAAACCTCCGCACCCTTTGAGTCGGTGGTGAAAGCTTCAGACCCG